>NZ_JAIWNX010000192.1 GCF_020217185.1 Asticcacaulis sp. | reverse complement strand
TCGATCAATTTCGATTGGAAGGACACAAATTTGTGCTATCGCTGGCGACAGATCAGCTCAACTGGCGCGTAAAACGTCCCGGAAAGCGGCGGCACGCGTGAACAAGGCCCCGCATCGGAGGAATATATGACAATCCCGACACTCAAAGTCTCTCTTCTGGCTGGCGTCGCACTAATGCTGGGCGCAGCGCACGCGATGGCGGCCGACGCGCCGAAAGCCAGGGTCGAATATCTGGATCGTGGCGCGGTCGCGGTGACCGCGGAAAAGGGCGTGCTGGTCAGTTGGCGGGCGCTGGTGACGGATGACGCCAGACTGGGTTTCAATGTCTATCGCGACGGTCGCAAGCTGAACAGCAAGCCCATCACCACAGCGACCAGCTTCAAGGACGAGGCGGGTTCCAACACCGCGACCTATGAGGTGCGCGAAGTCATGGCGGGCAAGGAAGGCCTCGCCTCCAAAGCCCTGCGGATCGACGGTTACCTGTCTATCCCATTAAACAAACCGGCCGATGGCACGACGCCGGACGGACAGGCCTATAGCTACACCGCCAATGACGCCTCGGTCGGTGATCTCGATGGCGATGGCCGCTATGAGATCATCCTGAAGTGGGACCCGACCAATGCCAAGGACAACAGTCAGGGCGGCTATACAGGACCGGTGCTGCTCGATGCCTATAGGCTGGACGGCCAGCAACTGTGGCGCATCAATCTGGGGCGCAATATCCGCGCCGGGGCGCACTACACGCAGTTTCAGGTGGCCGACTATGACGGCGACGGCAAGGCCGAGCTGATCGTCAAGACGGCGGACGGTACCACCGACGCGCAGGGCAAGGTGATCGGGGACGCCACTGCCGACTGGGTCATTCCTTCGGGTGAGATCGAGAACAAGGACCGCACCGGTTCGCGTCAGACCGAGGACGGCAAGCTGATGGCGCGCCTGACCGGGCGCGTGCTCAAGGGGCCGGAATATCTCAGCGTCTTCGAAGGCGCGACGGGCAAGGTGGTCGATACCATCCCCTATCCGTCACCGCGCGGCCCGAATGGCGATAATCCCACCGATGCCGAAGCGACGGCGCGCTGGGGGGATGCCTATGGCAACCGCAGCGACCGCTTTCTGGCCGGGACGGCGTGGCTGGACGGACAGCACCCCAGCGCCATCTTCGCCCGCGGCTATTACGCCCGCACCACCATTGCCGCCGTTGATTACAAAAACGGCAAGCTGACCAATCGCTGGTACTTCGACTCCGAAGCCGCCGGGGTGCCGTCCGGCTATTCCGGGCAGGGCAATCACCAGTTCAGCGTCGCCGATGTCGATGGCGACGGGAAACAGGAAATCCTCTACGGCGCCATGGCACTCGATGACACAGGAAAGCCGCTGTGGACCACCGGCATGGGCCACGGCGACGCCATGCACGTCTCTGACCTCGATCCCAACCGGCCGGGTCTCGAAAAGTGGGGCGTACACGAGAATATGAAGATGTCCGGCAATACCGGCGCGGCGCTGCTCGATGCGCGGACCGGCGAAGTGATCTTCAAGGTGCCTGCTGATAAGGACACCGGCCGGGGTGCCGCAGGCGATATCGACCCGCGCCATCCGGGGGCCGAATTCTGGGCCTCGAACAGCGGCAATCTGTACGATGTGAAGGGTAATGTCATAACGGACAAACGCCCCCGCCAGATGAACTTCATGGTGTGGTGGGACGGCGATCTCCTGCGCGAGCTGCTGGACGGCAACAAGGTCTATAAGTGGGACTGGAATACGTCTGAGTCGAAGGTGATACTCGACGCACAAGGGGCGACGTCGAACAACGGCACCAAATCGACGCCGGCCCTGTCGGCGGACCTGCTTGGCGACTGGCGCGAAGAGGTGATGCTGCGCAGCGAGGACAACACGTCGCTGCGCATCTATTCGACCAATATTCCGACGACCTACAAATTCACCACCCTGATGCAGGACCCGCAATACCGCGCCGCCATCGCCTGGCAGAACACCGCCTATAATCAACCGCCCTGGCCGTCCTTCTTTATCGGCGAAGGCATGAAGGCGCCGCCGAAGCCACAGGTCAGCGTGGCAAAAGCCCAATAGAATTTCTATTTCACTCTGGTGCAAGCTATGAGCCCCGTCGTCACAGACGGGGCTTTTTTTGCCTCACAAACGCGAATGAAAGGCAATAACCGTAACAAAAACAATCAAATTTATGTGCTTTCAGTTTGCGTTTAAATCTCTGTAAGGTTGTGAGAGCGTATATGTAACCGGTTCATGGGATTGCAAAAGCCGCCCATGAGCCTAGTTCAGGCGTATTAAAGGGCCACAACAGGTAGCGCAGAGTAAGCGGTATAATTTTCCACACAGGCACGGAGCCCGACATGCAAAAATATCAGATAAGGAGCATGACCGAGATGGACCCGGCGGAGGAATTCAAGGACTTCGCCTATATCGTGTCGCACGATCTGGCCGGCCCCGTGCGGTCCCTGGTCGAGTTTTCGCGACTGCTGGTCGAACAGGCCCCGGTGCCCGAAACGGACGACGCGCGCACCAATCTGTCCATGGTTCTGGAAAGCGGTGAGAAACTACAGGAAATCCTGCACGGCCTGCTTCAGTTCTCACGACTCAACACCGTGCCGCGTCTGGATCAGAAAGTCGATCTGGAAGAGATCGTGGCGCGCGTGCATATGAACCGTCAGACCGATCTCGACATGATTCGCGGTACGCTGAACGCGGGCAATCTGCCGGAGGTCACGGGCGACCCCAACCGCCTGTACCAGCTGTTTTACATGCTGATCGACAATGCCATCAAATTCCGCCGTCGCAATCAGCCGCTGATCATCGACATCGCTTGCGAAGAGACCGAGCAGGCCTACTGGATTTCGATCACCGACAACGGCATCGGTATCGACCCGATGTTCCATGACGACGTGTTCCGCCCCTTGCGCAAGCTGCACAATGACGATGTCTATGACGGTGCCGGCATGGGCCTGACCCTTGCCCGCAAGATCGTCCTGATGCACGGGGGCCAGATCGGTATCGGCTCATCGGATGACGGCACGGCCATCTCGTTCAGCCTGCCCAGGGCCTGAGTTTTAGAGCGAAATGACTTTAGGTGGAAACGCCATTTCGCTCTAAATTTTTGTTTTGTCGCGATGTTTTTGCGGAAAACAGCTCACACTTTTCCGCACATCGCTTTAGAGAGTGTGCGGCAGGCCGTCCGGGAAACGAAAAGGCGCGCCGCGACCAGAGGCGTCCATTGTGAACCCGCGTAAAGCCTGAGCCAGATCGTCAAAGGCGTGCGGGGTGTCGGGCTTTTCGATATGGCCGTCCGAACCGCAGCGCTCGCCTTCGGCCACATGCTCCGGCGTGACCAGTCCGGACATCAGCAAAATACGCACCTGTGTCAAAGCCGGATCGGTGCGCACCTTTTCCAGCACCTGAAACCCGCTGAGGCGCGGCAGGCGGCAATCGAGCAGAACCAGCACGGGTACAGGTTTTCCGCTATACTCTCCTTCGCCCAGCAGGCGCTGCAAGGCCTGCTCGCCCGATGAAACCGTCTCAATGACCGCTTCGTCCAGTGCCGCCTTGAGGGCACGGGTCAGCAACACCGCGTCGCCGCGATTGTCATCGACAATCAGGATGTGCAACTCAGGCGGTGTCATCCGGCGGGGCCCTGAGGTTATGTTCAGACTTCGCAATATGCTGTTATTCGGACGGTTTAGCAAATCCATTTCATTTGACGCTCCGCGACCGCTTGACACGGCTTGGTCCGCCGCACAGGTTTGTCCGATGCGTTTGCCTGATCCGTCTGCCGCCGATCCCGTCCTGTTTGATCCGTTGGGGCCCGAATTCACCCGCAACCCCTACCCGGCCTATGCGCGCCTGCGGGCTTTGAGCGCGCCCCATTACTTTGCGCCATTTGATATCTGGCTGTTCTCGCGCTTTGCCGACGTGCAGGCCGCCGCCCTCAACCCCCTGTCGCTGCGGTCGCTCGACCATCGTCTGAGCGCCGAAGAGATCGCCGCCGACCGCCGCGCCCAGAACTGGCACGACATGCCGTACCACGCGCGCTTTGTGCAGTTTTCCCTGCTCAATTCCGATGGTGACGTGCATCAGCGCCTGCGTCGGCTGGTGTTCGGAGAATTTACACCGTCTCAGGTCGAGCGCCTGAAAGCCGGGGTCGAGGCCTATGTGTCAGAACTGTTCGACGCGGTAGGCTCAGAGTTCGACTTTATCAACGATCTGGCCGTGCATGTGCCGGGGCGCGTCATCGGCCGCTTTCTGGGCGTGCCGGATGCCGACTGCGCACAGTTGCGCATCTGGTCCGAGGACATCGTGCAGTATTTTGATATCGACCGCACCGATGACCGCAAGGCGCTGGCCGAACGCACCACCAAAACCTTCTATGACTACCTGATCGACCTGTCTGATGAGCGACGTAAACGCCCGCAGGACGACCTGATTTCGCGGCTGCTGAGACGCTGGGACGCGGGCGAACTGAGCGAGGATGAATATATCTCGACCTGTATGCTGATCCTGATGGCCGGGCACGGCTCGACCATCGACGCCATGGGCAACGGCCTGACGGCGCTCTTGACCCACCCGGATCAGCTTCAGCGTCTGCGCACCGATCCCGGCCTGATGCCGACGGCCATTCAGGAGATGTTCCGCTACGACGCGCCCCTGCCCTTCTTCCATCGCCTTGCGGCAGAAGACATGCAAGTCAATGGCTGGGAGATACCCAAGGGCACAAAGATCGGCCTGCTCTACGCCTCGGCCAACCGCGACCCGGAGGCCTTCGCCGATGCCGACCGCTTCGACATTGGACGCACGCCCAACCGCCATCTGGCCTTTGCCGCCGGGCCGCACTTCTGCCTGGGTAACCACCTGTCGCGCATGAATATGGAGGCTACCTTTGCGACGCTTCTGTCGCGGTTTCAGAGCATCGAATTGAGCGCGGAGCCACAGTTCAAGCCCAGCCTGTCGCTGCGCGGACCGAAAGCCTTGCCCCTGCGCGTCGGTTAACCCGGCATTAACCCTGATCGTTCACGGTTTGTGCAGGGAGTGAGTCCATGCGTAAATCGAAGTTTTCCGGCCTTAAGCTCTATGACCGCGCGCTGGTCGAAATCGTCGGGCAGGTACGCCCGCAAACGGCGCTGCGCGATGAGACCCAAGCCGGCATCTATCGTATCGGCGGCTTTGCCTATCGCGAAAACGGCACGCCCCTGCCCTCGACACCCCCGGCGCCGTCGCTGTTGCTGGTCTATTCCGCCGGGTGCACGCTGGTCCGGGGATGACAGAGGCGGCAACAGAGTATAGGATTTAAAAAAAATCCGGGGGGACTCCATGCGTCAGTTTCTTTTTGTTGCCGCCTTGGTCGGCGCGTCCGCGCTGATACCCGTCAGCGCTACGGCATTGGACACAGCAGCGCGCGTATCTGATCAATCGCAATATCTGCAAAAGTGGCTTGCAGACGCCGATTCGCATCTGCAAGCCGGAGACTTCAAGAAGGCAATCAAATCCCTCCGGACGATTATCGATAATGCACAATTCGGCTCTCTGCCTCCAGACACTCAGGTTTTGTGCTACCGTCTGCTTTCTATCGCGCTTCTCAACTCGAATGCACCCGAAGAGGCCTATGACGCCTTAGAAAGGGCGCGTCACGTCCCCGGTGATGCAACAAACTATGAGTACTGGCGATTACGTCTAGCCATCGCACCCAGACTCAAAAAGCACCAAGATGCTGTGGAGGCCCTGACTGTTTTGGCATCGCGCTTTCCCCACAGAATTCAGGAAATAGATCGCAATATTGTTTTTTCAATTGTTTATTCCAGCAATGAAATCCAAGATGGAAAGGCCAGCAAACGCAGACTTCTTGAGGCATTGCAATCGGCCCACTACACTCCTCAGGAAAGTGGTTATTCGGTAGAATCGCTTTCTTTCGAGCTTTTTGAAATTTACGTATCAAAGGGCGAGACCGAGAAAGCCGCAACCGTTGCCGCCGCATTAATTGAACCCGATAGTCTAATCAGGCTGCGCATAGATAAGCGTTACAACGCTTATCGGCATGTGACGGATGCGCAGATCACAGCGGCCTACGAAGCCCAACTGGCACGACATCGGGATTTCGCCTACCGCAATCCGACTCTTCTGGCCGGGCCCGATCTTGTCGCGCTCGACCTGAACGACCTTGATCGACCAGAAGAGGCATTAAAAGTAATTGATGAGGCTCTGAATAAACACGACCGCGCCCCCGTAAATCGTAAGCCCTACGACGATGTGGCCACCCGACTCAATTGGGCTTTAGACACAAAATCTCGTATTTTGTGGCAGTTGGGACGTCATGCCGAAGCCGAACAGGTTTTAAAGATGGCGCGCGACGTATCTGTTGCTGATGGCCGAGATATGGTCAGTCAGAGAATAAATCTCGGAGCCCTCTACACAGCCCTTTCACGTCCAAATGAAGCCTTGAAAGAAGTCGGAAACATCAGAGCCAATCAAGCGAACCTTTACGGCCAGATGTCAATCGAGGGGGTCAAAGTTTGCGCATATGCGCAAACCGGCGAAACCGACAAGATGAAAGCCTCTCTGGACCTCATGCTGCAAAATGCCAAGGCCGCTTACTCGCCACTTCAAACCGCTCTACTTTGCGCAGAAGATAGCGACATGCTGGCCAAAGTCATTATCGATCAACTCGAAGACCCCGACACACGCACATATGCGCTCATGAATGTTCAGACCTATCTGCCACAAAAGAAATCAACACCTGTGCAATTGGCGCGTGAGGCCACGCGGCAAAAAACACTTGCGCGTGCAGACGTACAGCCCGCTATTTTGAAATATGGCGAAATCATTTCACTACCTATTCGCCCTATTCCGTACTGATACATCACAAATCGCTCACCCTTTCGCCACCTGCACCGCATAGACGTGGATAGGACCGTGCATATTGGAGCGGAAGACGATCCATTTGCCGTCCGGCGTGAATTGCAGATTCGGTTCGGTGTTATAATTATGCGCCTTGAGGTTCACCAGCTTGGTGGCGCGCAGCACGCCCGGCCGCATCAGCTCTGCCGCATTGGGGGCTGAGACGCCGAGGTCGTCGATAATCTCCGGCTGGAACAGATAGAGCCATTTGCCATCCGGCGCACGCGCGACCATATCCCCATCACCACCGTCACCGGCGAACAGCTTACCATCGCGGCTGATCTGGAAGTGCACCGACCATTCGTTGCGCTCCATATGATACCAGATGCGTTTGTGCGTTTTGAGGTCATAGCTGGCCAGCCAGAAGTCCTCACCGCGCGGCGTTTGCAGGTCGTAGAGGATGCGTTCGCCGTCAAACGCAAAGAATTCGTGCCCGGCGATTTCCATATTCATCATGCGCTTATGGACGTTTTCCTTGCCCGTACCGTCGGTCCTGATCGTCCAGATGCGATCGACGCTGTGCCACGGCCCTTCGTGGCAATACATCAGACGGTGCGGATCGGTCGGCGAAAACTGCACGTGGTTGAGCCAGTCGGTCGAGGCGGTGACCACCTTGCGTTCGCCGGTCTGGATGTTCAGCGTGAAAATCTCCATCGGGATGTTCTGCGCCAGCCGTTCGGCCATACGCACCTCCTTAGCCGCCTGAAAGCTCAGCGGCTTGCCGTCCGGGCCAATGGCATTATAACCGCCGTCCGTATTGGCGACCTTCGGCCCCGGCTGGAGCTGATATTCGCGCTCGGCCCAGGTGCCCGCCAGCAGGGTATCGTCGGCATTGACCGTCGTCACATAGCCCTTGATGTCCTTGGCGATGGTGCGGATCTTGCCCGTATCCATGTCGATGGCAACGATTTCGATGCCGGCACGGCCCTTATCGTCGGCGCTCTTCTTTTCGCCGCCGGGGAATTTGCGCGCGTAGCAGATGTTCTTCGTGCGCGACACCATCAGGCTGCCATAGCCTTTCGGCGTCAACTGACGCAGTTTGCGCGTCGCCAGCTCGACCATCTGGATGCCGGAGGGGCTGTCGAAGATCATCCACTTGCCATCCGCCGTGAAGGCATTGTCATGGAAGTACAGGGATTTGGAATTATCCTCGTCCGACAGGCGCACAAGGCGGTGGCCGGTGTCGGCGTCTATCCATTCCCGCGGGATATCGGCCTTCGCCGCAGGGGTTTGCGCCAGAGCAGGGGACGCAAAGGCCGCCGCCGCGGCGCCCAGAAGAAAGTCTCGCTTATGCACGTCCAAAGCTCCCTGAAATCCGTATGGTCTGTTTAGGGCCATACTAGGATAGTCATGGCCTAACTCAATGTCAGAACTTAGCATCTTCACGCAACTGTGCGCAAAATCCGTCGCAAAGGCTCCGCATGATCCTCAATAAACGCCGGCTGCTGGGCGGCCTTGTGATCGGCAGTGGTCTGGGCCTGCTGTTGTCGGGCTGTTCGACCCTGTCGGCCTTCAACACCCTGACCCCAAAGGATGGCGGCTCCCGCCGCGTGGCGCAGGATGTGGCCTATGGCGATAAGGCGCGCCAAAGCTATGACGTCTATGCCCCGACCTCCGGAGCGAAGCCGCCGAAGGGCTGGCCCGTTCTGGTCTTCTTTTATGGCGGCAACTGGGATTCGGGCAGCAAGACCGACTATGCGTGGATGGGCCGATCGCTGGCCTCGCTGGGCTATCTGGTGGTCGTCGCCGATTATCGCCTCTATCCGGAAGTCGTCTTCCCGGACTTCATGCAGGATGCCGCAGCCGCCGTGCGCCATGTGCAAAAGCAGGCCGTTACCTGGGGCGGCGATGCCGCGCGTCTGGGCGTCATGGGCCATTCCGCCGGGGCCTATATTGCCATCATGCTGGCGCTGGATGAGCAGTTCCTGCGGTTCGATCCGCTGGCCTCCAATCCCATCCGGGTGGCCATCGGCGTATCTGGGCCCTATGACTTTTATCCCTTCGATGTGGACGCCACCCGCAACAGCTTCGGCACTTTTCCGCGACCGCTGGAAACGCAGCCGATCCAGCACGCCACCAAAAGCATGACGCGCTTCCTGCTTCAGCACAGCCGCGCCGACACGGTGTGCCGCCTCAGCAATTCGGTCAATCTCGACGCCGCGCTGACAAAGGTCGGCACATCGTCGCAACTGATCGTCTATGAGGGGTTGAGCCATTCGGATTGCGCCGCGGCCTATTCCCTTCCGTTTCGCGGCAAGGGCCCGCTACGCGCCGACTGCGCCGCCTTTCTGAAAGCGAATCTGTAACGCCTTGTACCTCCCCAGCTTGCTGGCGAGGTATAAAAAAGAACGACCCATATCTTCCTCACGCCGCCTGTAACCGGGTTACAAAATGTGTGGGCCATGGTCTTTTCACAGGGAAAAAGGCGTGGCACAATGGAATATGGAAAAGCAAAGAAAAGCGGCTCGTGGCGCCGAAAGCCACCGTTTCGAAAATCTGACCGCCGCCGAGGCCGTCGCCAGCCTGAGAGACATCTACGTCGCCGCCGTCAAGGCGCTGCAAACCGATCTTCAGGCCTATCTCACTGACCGTAGCAAACCGTCGAAAGCCGCCCGTGAACAGGGCCGGTACTGCTATCCGCGCCTGATCGTGGTGTGGAAGGGCGTCGATGAAGAAGATGACGACGCGCCGCTGCACCTGCGCCACCCGGTCGTCAACCGCGCCTTTGCCCGCTTCTCGCGGCCCGGCACCTATTCCTCCTCGATCACCCGCCCGGACCTGTTCGGTGAAGAGATCAGGACGCAGCTTGAGCTTCTGCAAACCGACTATAATGCCGAAATCAGCGTCGGCGTCTCAGATCAGGAAATCCCTTACCCTTACGTGCTGGATGGCGCGGGCCTTGACCTCAACAGCGTCTCGGCCTTCGATCTGGCGCGCCACTTCCCGACCACCGAACTGGCCCTGATCGGTAACGAAGTCGCCGACGGCATGGAGCTTCTGGATGCCGAGGGGCATCGTCCTCTCGCCCTATTCGATGGCCTGCGCACCGATTTTTCGCTGGCCCGCCTGAAACACTATACGGGCA
>NZ_JAIWNX010000191.1 GCF_020217185.1 Asticcacaulis sp. | reverse complement strand
CCCCGGCCGAACATATCCAGTCCTACATCCTGATGACCAACTATCATCGCTATGTCGATGTGTTCGTCGCCTACGCGCTGGAGCAGCTCAAGCGCCCGGACAGCCCCTATACGGCCCTGTCCTGCTGCGGCGGCATTGTCATCACCAAGGACACGCCGAACCCGCTGGAGCTGATCGCCAACTCGCCCTGGCGGAAATTCCAGATGCCGTCCTATCACCTGCTGTCGCCCGACCGTCAGGGCATCAGTCTGGTCAATATCGGCGTCGGCCCGGCCAATGCCAAGAACATCACCGACCACCTCGCCGTCATGCGCCCGCATGTGTGGCTGATGATCGGCCACTGCGGTGGCCTGCGCCCGTCGCAAAGCATCGGTGACTACGTGCTGGCCCACGCTTACCTACGCGACGATCACGTGATGGATAATGTGCTGCCGCGCGAAATCCCCATCCCGCCCATCGCCGAAGTGCAGGTCGCCCTGCAACAGGCCGCGGTCAACATCACCGGTCAGGACGGCGACGCCCTCAAAAAGCGCCTGCGCACCGGCACGGTGGTCACCACCGACGACCGCAACTGGGAGCTTCGCTATTCGTCCTCGGCGCTTTTGTTCTCACAAAGCCGGGCCGTGGCCATCGACATGGAATCGGCGACGCTGGCCGCTCAGGGCTATCGCTTCCGCGTGCCCTACGGGACGCTGCTCTGCGTCTCGGATAAGCCGCTGCACGGCGAACTGAAACTGCCGGGTCAGGCCAACCACTTCTATGAACGCGCCATTGCCGAGCACATCGACATCGGTTTTGAGACGATCAACCTGCTGCGTCAGGCCGGCTCAAAGCTGCACTCGCGCAAGCTCCGCGCGTTTGATGAGCCGCCGTTTAGGTAAATGATAGGGGGTGGATTAATTGCGTACAATGACCGTTTGCATGGAATGCCAAGAAATCAATGGCTTTCCTAATTTCGAGTCTGTGCAGGCAACAATAGTCCCTGATAATGGCGCGATGCATATATCGTGCAATAAAGGGCACACAACGTTGCACGTTTTAACTCAGCCGAAGCATGAATTGCTTTCGGAATTGAGCATTTGTGCAATTAAAGATGGATATTACCGTGAAGGAGTTGTTTCATTCGCATCAGCCCTTGAGAGCCTCTATCGATTTTACGTCAAAGTCATCCTTCTAACTAACGGTGTGGATTCAAAAGAGTTTGAAAAATCTTGGAGTGCTATAAATTTGTCCGAACGGCAGTTTGGAGCCTTCAGCATCGCCTACCTTATCGAGACGGGCGTCGCTTATAAAAACCTGCCTGCTGATCAAGTTAAATTTCGCAATAAAGTTGTGCATAACGGTCAAATTCCGTCATTAGATGAGGCCATTCAATACTGCCAATCTGCTGCAACATGTGCATTACCGATCATAAAACAATTAGAGTCCGATAAATACATAAAAACAAAAACAGATATAATTTCATCTATTTCAGCATCAGCACGCAATAAAGCGGAGAGTATCGGCATGAGAATTAGCGCGGGAGGCATTTTAACGCCGCTTTCTCTTCGGCCAGGCCAAAGTGAAATTAACATCGCAAATTATCTCGAAGAGCATAAGAACTGGAATGTGGAAAATGTTGTGGCGGAAATCGCAACTCACGCGACCGCACTCAATTCCTTACTTACACCCGAAACCCGAGATTAAGTTTATAGATCGTTAGGCTTTGTTAACCGCCGTTAGCGCATATTAACCCTGTCCGCCGTGGGTGCGGGCAGGGTTTTTCGTGCTTCCCGAAAAGTGTACACCGGTTTTCGGACTCAAGAAGCACGACAAAAATTTGGGTCACACACGCTCCATGTTCGCCAAACCAAAGCTCCCGTCCCTGTCCAATTCGCCGCTGTTCCGTAAGGACGGCGGGCTGTTGAGCCGCGTCAAGGGCTTAGGGCCCGCCGCGCTCGACATTCTGAAAAAACCCTACACCGCGCCGCTGATGGCGCTGGGGCTGTTTATCGGCGGCGGCGCGCTGTTTTTGAGCCTTTCCGATCCGGAAGCTGGCAACCCGACCATTCAGATCGCAGCGGCAACCACCGCTGCGCCCAAGGCCGACGCCCATGCGCCCGCGACGGCCACCGCTGATGACGCGGCCTCCGGGCTTCAGGCCTTCACGCTCGATTCGCTGGGCCTGTTCAAGGACGCTTCCGCCGATCAGTTCAACGCCAATGGCGAGGCCGGGCCCGCCGACGGCACGGCCGTCATCACCCTGCCCAATGACGGTGCGCCGGTCACGGTCGGCAGCGCCAATAAGCTGCCCGCTTCGCCGCTCGCCCCCGCCCCGATTGCCGGTCTGTCGCAAAATGGCCCCAACGGCCCATTGCCTGCCATTGCGTCGGATGGCCGCGTTCCGGCTTCGGCCTATGCCCGCCCGTTCAAGTCGAACGGCAAGCCCATGGTGTCGCTGATCGTCGGCGGGCTGGGGCTCAACCCGACCACCACCAAGGCCGCCATCGAGCAACTGCCCGCCGAAGTCACCCTGTCCTTCGTGCCGCACGCCGAAGGGCTGCAAGGCTGGATCGACGCCGCCCGTGCGCAGGGCCATGAGGTGCTGATCGAAATTCCGATGGAGCCGACCAACTATCCCGACACCGATCCCGGCCCGCGCACGCTTTTGGTCGGTCAGCGCCCGGACGATATGAACGCCAGCCTCAACTGGCTGATGGGGCGCGCCACCGGCTATTTCGGCGTCATGAACTATCAGGGCAGCGCTTACTTACGCGACAAAGGCTCGATGACGGCCTTTCTCAATGTTATGAAGGCGCGCGGCGTGGCTTTTATTGATGACGGTCAGGCACGCGATGTCGGCGGCGGCTGGACGCGCGCCTCGGCCGATCGGGTGATCGACGCCCAGATCAATTCGCAGAGCATCAATGCGCAACTGGCAGCCATCGAAGCGCAGGCCAAGGCGCGCGGCCGTGCGCTGGGGTCGGGCTTTGCCTACCCCGTCACGCTGGCTGTGGCGATCAAATGGACGCAGAGCCTTGAACAAAAAGGGCTTCAACTGGCCCCCGCTTCCGCTATTATGAGGCGATGAGCAAGGATTTATCTGAGTACCGCCCCAATGTGGGCATCGTCGTCCTCAATGCGCAGGACAAGGTGTGGATCGGCCACCGTTTCGGTATGAGCGGCGACTACGCCTGGCAGTTTCCGCAGGGCGGCGTCGATGCCGGTGAAGACCTTGAAGCCGCCGCCCGACGCGAGCTTTATGAGGAAACCGGCCTGAGCACCATCGACATACTGGGCTGCACCTCCGACTGGATCGTCTATGACTTCCCGCCCGAAGTGCTGGCGCAGAAGAAGATCGGTCGCAATTTCAAGGGCCAGAAGCAGATCTGGTACTTTGTGCGCTTTAATGGCCCCGACAGCGAAGTGAACCTTCAGGCGCATGGCGAGCAGGAATTTGACCGCTGGGAATGGTGTGACCTCGATCAGGTGATCGAGCGCGTGGTGCATTTCAAACGCGACTCCTACCGCAGCGTTATTGCCGAACTGAAAACCCTGCTGGGAAAGGCCTGAGCATGTCCTATGTCGATGGATTCCTGATCCCGGTGCCCAAGGAAAACCGCGCCGCCTATAAGAAGATGGCCGAAACCGCTGCCGAAGTGTTCAAGGAATATGGCGCGCTTCAGGTGGTCGAATGCTGGGGTGACGACCTGCCCGAAGGCGACGAAGGCGTCTCCTTCCGCAATGCGGCGCGTGGCAAGCTGTCGGACAGCGTGGTCTTTTCGTGGGTGATGTGGCCCTCCAAAGAGGCGCGCGACGAAGCCAATGAAAAGATCATGGACGACCCGCGGATGCAGCCCAGCGAAGACATGCCCTTTGACGGGGCCAAGCTGGTCTATGGCGGGTTTCAGGTGCTGGTCGAAAATAGAGCGGAATGATTTCTTGGTAATCCTTCCGCTCAAGCCGCCATTGAGGCGGCGGCCAAGGTGGCAAAGCCACCGCCCGGCGAGGGGCTAAACAAAAGCTGGATCATTATGTTTCTAACAGAAATCATAATGATCCAGACCCATTGGTATTTTGCCCATAGGGCCTTAGGCTGGTGCCTCCCAACAGAGGAGACGCCCCCATGTCTGAGACCCCCACCACCTATGTCGATGGCTTTGTCTGTCCGGTCAAAGTCGAAAACCGCGACGCCTATCTGAAATCCGCGCAGGTCACGGCCACCCTGTTCAAGGAACTGGGCGCGCTGGCCGTGGTCGAAAACTGGGGCGATGACGTGCCGGAAGGCAAGCTGACCTCGCTGCCGATGGCCGTAAAGCTGGAAGCGGGCGAAGTCGTGGTCTTTTCGTGGGTCGTCTGGCCGTCAAAAGAGGTCCGCAATATCGCCTGGGAAAAGGCGCAGGCCGATCCGCGCATGGCCGAGATGGACATGCCCTTTGACGGCAAGCGCCTGATCTATGGCGGCTTTCAGACGATCTTTACGGCTTGATTTTACCAACGGCCGAAGATGCTGCCCGCATCCGGCCGTTGAAGACACGAGACTGTCTCATATGTATCAGCGACATGAGACAGTCTCGAAAGGCATACCAAGAGTCATTTCCAATGACCCTTGGTATCAACCGTTAAGATACTCTGCCACACGCTCGACCTCTTCGGCCGAGCCCAGCACCACGCCCGTGCGCTGGTGCAGGCCTGTCGGCTGAAGGTCGAGGATTCGGGTGGTGCCGTTGGTGGCCTTGCCGCCCGCCTGCTCGATCAGGAAGCCGATAGGGTTGGCTTCGTACATCAGACGCAGCTTACCCTCGGCGCGCTTGGTATCGCCCGGATACATGAAGATGCCGCCGCGCGTGAGAATGCGGTGCACGTCTCCGACCATGGAGGCCAGCCAGCGCATGTTGAAATCGGCGCCGCGCGGGCCGTCCTTGCCGGCCACGCACTCGTCGATATAGCGCTGAATGCCGGGGAACCAGTGGCGGTGATTGGACATGTTGATGGCAAATTCGCGCGTCGAAGCCGGAATCGTCATGGCGGTCTTGGTCTGTATCCATACGCCGTCGGCATCCGGCGTAAAGGCCACGACACCCTTGCCCACGGTGAGGACGAGGAGGGTCTGCGGGCCATAGGCTGCGTAGCCAGCGGCCACTTGATCGCGGCCCGGACGCAGGAAGTCGCTTAAGCTCAGATCCCCCTGCGGCGCGGGCAGGACGGAGAAGATGGTGCCGACCACGCCGTTGACATCGACATTGCTCGACCCGTCGATAGGATCGAAAAACAGCAGGTAGTCGCCCTTATCGAAGGCCACATAGTCGTCCATCTCTTCAGAGGCCAGACCGCGCACCACGCCCTTCCAGCGCGCTTCTTCGAGCATGATGTCATTGGCAATGACATCGAGCTGCTTCTGCACCTCGCCCTGCACGTTTTCCTGTTCCAGCGCGCCCTGAAGATCATTGACAGCGCTGAGGTTCACGGTGCGGCCGATCACGGCACAGGTCCCGGCCATGGCGGTGATCAGGGTTTTCAGGCTTTGCGGCAGGCCGCTCTGGCCTTCGAGGAAGGCGGTCAATGTCACTGGCATTAGAAATCGCTTTTTATAATGGATTTTGGGTGCGCCCTTAGTAGCTTCGCGCCGCAAAGCGAGTCAACGGCGCAGGTGGACCTTTGGATGATCTGTGCTATCAAATCCAAAACGGGGGAGACAGGGATGCTGTTACTGGGCGTCATAGCCATCACAGGGCTGTTGTTTGTTCTGATATTTACGCGCGAAGTCATTGCCCCGGCCTCCGGAGCCAGTTGTGACCGGCGCTGGCGTATCCTGGCCGGCAGCCTCAACGCGGCCAGTCTTCTGGCGGTCGTAGCGGTCGGTGTTGTCTTTGATCGGCTGATTTCGCAATGGTCGCTGTTTGATCTGAAAGCGCACGTGGACCCGCTGAGCGGCGGGTTTATCGCCTTTCTGGTCTCCAGCTTCCTGGCTTACTGGTGGCATCGCGCCACGCATGTCTCGGATACGCTGTGGCGCTTTGTGCATCAGCTACACCACGCCCCGCGCCGTATCGAAGCGCTGACGGCCTTTTATCTTCACCCGGTCGATGCGTTTATGGCGGCCCTGCTCAACGCCGTGGTGGCCTATGGGGTCCTGGGCGTCAGCGGCCTGTCGCTGGCCTTTTCGCTGATACTGGTCAGCGTGTTTGATCTGGTCGCCCACGCCGATCAGCGCACCCCGCACTGGCTCGGCTATATCACCCAACGCCCGGAAATGCACCGCGTGCATCACCAGTACGGTCATCACAAACAGAATTACGGCCTGCCGCTGTGGGATATGCTGTTCGGCACCTTTGCCAATCCGCAGGCCGGACCGGAACGCTGCGGGTTCGACGACAAACGCGCCGCGCAGATCAAGGATATGCTGCTGTTCCGCGACGTACACAAAGGCCGTTAGAGCCTCTTCTGCCAGAACAGGGCGCGGCCCATGTCCGGGTCCAGCACGTAATCGCCATAGCCCAGAGACTGATAAAGCCTTTGCGCTGTTGCATTGCCTTCCAGCACCTCAAGGGTGAGCTTGGCGCAGCCGCGTTCGCGGGCAATCGCTTCAGCCTCAGCCATCAGCGCGCGCGCCACGCCCTGCCCGCGAAACGCCGGGGCGACGATCAGGTCATGGATGTTAAGCAGGGGCCGCGCAGCAAAGGTCGAAAACCCGGCAAAGGCATTGAGCAGACCTGCCGGTTGTCCATCGGCAAAGGCCAGAAGCGACACCGCCCCCGGCGTGGCTGCCAGACGCTCGATCAGTACCGAAGTCACGTCGAGAGGCAGGGCTTCGCCACCGCCCATACGGTCCTGCGCATAAGCCTGCATCAGGGTGACAATGGCCTTGGCATGGACCGGGTTGCGGTAATCGGCGCGAATGATCTCAGTCATAAACATTCCATAGCAAAAGGCCGAAGCGGGGGCTCCGGCCTTTCAAACTTGCTCCCGGTTTCGGGTGCAGGGCCTGAGGCCCTGCTTACTGACAGGCGAGGCATTCCTCGTAGTCCGTCTTGCCCGCAGCCGCCATCGACACTGCGGCGGCCTTGCCTTCCGAACCAGCAAACGCGGCGCGTTGGACCGACTTGGAGCGCAGATAATAGAGCGACTTGACGCCCTGTTCCCACGCCGTCCAGTGCAGCATGTGCAGGTCCCACTTATCGACATCACCCGGCAGGAAGATGTTGAGCGATTGCGACTGGCAGATTTCCGGCGCGCGGTCGGCGGCCAGTTCCACCACCCAGCGCTGGTCGATTTCGAAGGCGGTCTTGAAGATGGCCTTTTCATCTTCGCTGAGGGCGTCGATGTGCTGCACCGAGCCTTCGTGCTCGACGATAGAGTCCCAGGTTTCCGGCGTGTCGAGACCCTTTTCGGCCAGCAGGTTTTGCAGGAAGGGGTTTTTCACCGCAAACGAGCCCGACAGGGTCTTGTGCGTATAGATATTGGCCGGGATCGGCTCGATGCCCGCCGAGGTGCCGCCGCAGATGATCGAGATCGAGGCCGTGGGGGCGATGGCCAGCTTGTGCGAGAAGCGTTCCATCACGCCGCGCTCTTCGGCGTCGAGGCAGGGCCCGCGCTCCTGAGCCAGCTTGACCGAAGCCTTGTCGGCTTCGCGGCGCAGGTGTTTGAACAGGCGCATGTTCCACGACTTGGCCATGGCCGATTCGAAGGCCACGCCCTGCGATTGCAGGAAGGAGTGGAAGCCCATCAGGCCGAGGCCGACCGAGCGTTCGCGCTTTGCCGAATAGACGGCGGCCGACATGGCGTCCGGGGCCGACTGAATGAAATCTTCCAGCACATTGTCGAGGAAGCGCATGATGTCTTCGATGAAGCGCGGTTCGTCGCGCCATTCGAGGAAGGTTTCGGCATTGACCGAGGACAGGCAGCACACGGCGGTGCGCTCATGCCCCAGATGGTCCTTACCCGTGTGCAGCATGATTTCGGCGCACAGGTTCGATTGCTTGACCTTCAGGCCCAGCTCGCGCTGGTGCGGAGCCATGGAGCGGTTCACCGTGTCGGCAAAGATCAGGTAGGGCTCACCCGTCTGCATGCGGATTTCGAGGATCTTCTGCCACAGGGCGCGCGCGTCCACATAGCGGATGATCTCGTTGTTCTTGGGTGAGCGCAGGCCGAATTGCGCGCCGTCGCGGACGGCTTCCATGAACTCGTCGGTGATCGAGATACCGTGGTGCAGGTTGAGCGCCTTACGGTTGAAGTCGCCCGACGGCTTGCGGATTTCGAGGAATTCTTCGATCTCCGGGTGGAAGATGTCGATATAGACGGCGGCCGAACCCCGGCGCAGGGAGCCTTGGGAAATGGCCAGCGTCAGGGAGTCCATCACGCGGATGAAGGGGATGATGCCTGAGGTTTGGCCCGCGCCCTTGACCTTTTCGCCGATGGAGCGCACGCCGCCCCAGTAGGTGCCGATACCACCGCCATTGGAGGCCAGCGCTACGTTTTCGTTCCACACGCTCACGATACCTTCGAGCGAATCGGGCACGGCGTTGAGGAAGCAGGAGATAGGCAGGCCGCGCTTGGCCCCGCCGTTCGACAGGACCGGCGTCGCCGGCATGAACCACAGGTTCGAAATATAGTTATAGATGCGCTGGGCGTGTTCGGAGTCGTCGGCATAGGCCGTGGCGACGCGGGCGAACATGTCCTGATAGGTTTCACCGGCCAGCAGATAACGGTCGTCGAGCGTCTTCTTGCCAAAGTCGGTGAGCTTGTCGTCCTTGGACGGATCGGTCACGACCGTCTTGATCAGCTTGAACTCCGGACGCTCCTTGGGACGCACCTTGAGCGTACCCTTAACAGACGCCGCACCCTGAACCTTCGCCGCCGCATCATTTGCCGACATCGTCACACTCACCTGGTATGCCTGAGAAAACCGCTCCGCCCCCGGAGCACCGAAGGTCAGACCCAAGACAACTAGATATAGTGTCGAAGACCGCCGTCAGCCCCTATATGGGGCCATAATCGGATCGCATCGTCAACGGCCAAGTCGCCGCAGAGGCGAAGTTTTTCGTTAACAAAATCCTAAAAAAAACATTATGCCAAGCGCCACAAGGGTTTGGGCGCGAAAGGCAAAAATACCCCTAAAAAAGAGTCCTGTTAGAGAATCGTCGAGGGGGTTTCGCTGAGGTAGCGGTCAACCCGATTCTGACGATCAACCAGCACGACTCTGGGGATAATCGGAGTGTCGGTCAGCTCAAAACCCATGATGATTATCTGTTCAGATTCGTTGATCAGATGGGCGGCGGCACCGTTCATGGCGATCTTGCCTGAGCCGCGCTCACCGGTGATGACATAGGTTTCCAGACGGGCGCCCGACGTGTTGGACACCACCAGTACGCGCTCACCTTCCCACAGGCCGACGGCGTCCATCAGGTCCTCGTCTATGGTAATAGACCCGATATAGGCCAGATTGGCCTCGGTGACGTAGGCGTTGTGGATCTTGGAACGCAGCAACTGACGCATGGTGAACTTTCGAAAAGGATGGGCCACGAAAAACACGAAAAGACACGAACGCTATGGTCATGACTGGCGCGAAGCGCCTGACCGCGTATGCGTCGCAAAACGATCAGATGCCCTTCGGGCACAAACCCTGTGAGCTCGACGTTGGTGTCTTTTCGTGTTTTTCGTGGCTAATATCTTTTACGCGCCCGAAAGTCAGCCGTTTTCTCAGACCGCTCTCAATCGACCCAGAGGTCCGTCACATCGCCCTTGCGGTTCAGCATATGCACGGCGCGCTTGATAACATTGAGCAGATTTTCGATGCGTTCGGGCTGATCATAGGTCAGGGCGGCCCGGTGCAGACCATCCAGCGCAAAGCGGGCCAGATCACGGCTGGCCTGAAAACGCGCATCGACACCGGCGGTGATAAAGCCCGGCGTGGCGCGGCCCATGGCCCCGCGGTCAAAGGCTTCCTGCGCCGGGCGGATGGCCTTGGCCACGTCCTCATCCTGACGCGCCGCGCGCTCCAGCGCCAGAAAGGCGGCAAACG
>NZ_JAIWNX010000190.1 GCF_020217185.1 Asticcacaulis sp. | reverse complement strand
GCACCGAACTGAGCAGTCGCCAGTAGGCGTCAATGGCCCCGTCCAGCGCGTCCTGACCGGGTTTCAGCTTGCCAGCTTCGGCCTCAAAGGCGGCTTCGCGCGCGGCGTGGATATGCCAGGCGGCGGCTTCGACCAGCGCTTCGCGGGTCGGGAAGTGATAGAGCATGGCGCCGCGCGTCAGGCCGCAGGCTTCGGCGATAGCGGCATTGCCCGCACGGTCATAGCCCAGTTCGGCGAACAGCCGCATGGCGGTGTCGAGAATCTGAACCCGCGTGCGGCGGGACTTGGGCGTGTCTTTCGGTCGATCGCTCATAAGCTGCCTTCCAGCCTCCGCGCGCTGGCCTCCCGTGGTGTGTTGTTTACGGGCGCGGACGCTACTCACATTCCGGTCATTCGTCGCGGTTGACAAGGGGCTGGAGGGTTTGACGCGACTTTGTACCATAGGTGCGATTATACGCGCCTTTTTGTGCATCGCAACAACCCGCTCCCCACAAAAGCGGCGGCAAGCCCTGAAAAATCCACCCTTTGCCGTTCGCAACTGCGCAAAAGCCCCGGATTTCCCCCGCCGCTGTGGTCACTGTCGCAGGCGTGAAATAAAATCATGCTTCACAGACCGCCCGATGCCCTTTAGACAAGAGGGCCAGGACAACAGACGGAAACGATTGTGCGTATCTTACTGGCGACCGATGCGTGGGACCCTCAGGTCAATGGCGTGGTCACGACGATGAAACGAGTCATCGCCGAATGCGAAAAGCTCGGCCATGAATTCAAGATCGTGGACTATACCCAGTTCAAATCGGTGTCGTGGCCCGATTACCCTGAGGTCAAGCTGGCGCTGGGCTGCTACGAAGAGGTGCGTGAAATCATCCAGGACTATGAGCCGGATGCCGTGCATATCGCCACCGAAGCCTTTGTGGGCCTTGCGGCGCGGCGGGTGTGTATGGAATGGAAGATGCCCTTCACCACGTCCTATCATACCAAGTTTCCCGAATATGTGTCGGCGCGCCTGCCCATTCCGCTGAGCTGGGGCTATGGCTATATGCGCTGGTTCCACAAGCCGTCGGGCCGCGTGATGGTGGCGACACCCACCCTGCAAAAAGACCTTGAGGCGCGCGGCTTCAAGAACATCTCACCGTGGACGCGCGGCGTCGATACCGAGATGTTCCGCCCGGACCTTGAGCCGATCTTTGGCGATCTGCCGCGCCCCATCATGACCTATATCGGTCGCGTGGCCATCGAAAAGAACCTCGAAGCCTTTCTGTCGCTTGACCTGCCTGGCACCAAGGTGGTGGTCGGCAAGGGGCCGCAGCTTGAGGAACTCAAGGAGAAATATCCGGACGCGGTGTTTACCGGCGCCCGCTTTGGCGAGGAACTGGCGCGCTCCTACGCCGATTCCGATGTGTTTGTGTTTCCGTCCCTGACTGACACCTTCGGCCTCGTCATTCTGGAGGCCATGGCCTGCGGGACGCCGGTGGCGGCCTTCCCGGCGCACGGCCCCATTGACCTGATCCCCGGCACAGGGGCAGGCGTCATCGACGACGACCTCAGTGTCGCCATTACCGAGGCTTTGAAGCTCGATCGCGCCCACGTGCGCCGTCATGCCGAAAAGTTTTCGTGGCGCGCCTGCGCGGAGGAGTTTATCCGCAATCTGGAACCCTATCCAGAAGCGGAAAAGAAGAAGCTATGGGCGCGGTTGCGCGCCCTGCCGCGTCGCCTGCGCCGGGCGGCGTAAACGGATGGCCCGCAGAACAGTCACTGCGATGTTCTGCGTTTCCCTCATGGCTTCCTCGGCTTCGGCCGTGACTGTGGCGCTGTGGCCGGACTCTGCCCATAAGGGTAATCCCAGAGCCAACGGCCCCGAACAGACGGGCAAGGGCAAGTCTCTGGTCGCCGGGCGACCATGGACACAGATCAGCAATGTCTCTCAACCCAGTCTGACGATCTATCCCGCGCAGGGCAACAACACGGGTGCCACCGTTGTGGTCCTGCCGGCTGGGGGCTATCGCGTGTTGGCTATGGACCTTGAAGGGACCGAGGTCTGCGACTGGCTGACACCCAGAGGCATTACGTGCGTTGTATTGAAATACCGGGTTCCTGCCTCAGGACCCTGGTGGAATCCCGACTGTAATTGCCGTGAACACCCCAAGGTGTGGATGGGGCTTCAGGACGCGCAGCGAGCGCTGCGCCTGTTGCGTCAGGATGCGAAAGCCTATGGCATCGACCCGAACCGTATCGGGGTGCTGGGCTTTTCCGCCGGGGGGCATCTGGCGGCCGCGGTCAGTACGCGCGCTGAGGCGGCCTATGCCCCGGTGGATGAAGCGGATTCGCAGACCTTTCGGCCGGATTTTGCCGTGGTTCTCTATCCCGGACATCTGTGGCGGGAACCCGATCTCACCCTTGAGCCGGACATCAGGGTCACACCGGGAACACCACCCACCTTCCTTCTGCACGCCAAGGACGATCCCGTGGACGATGTGCGCCATTCGCTCGTCTATGAAGCCGCGCTTAAACAGGCCGGCGTGCCCGTCGAAATGCACCTCTATGCCAAGGGTGGCCATGCGTTCGGCTTACGCCCCACAGGCCTGCCGATTTCGGAATGGCCACAGCGGGTCGAGACGTGGTTGGCGAGGATTGGGGTAATGGGAACACAGACGCCCAAATAACAACGGCCCTTTCTGGGGGGGCAGACCCGCGCGAAACGCAGGTTGAGCGCAAATTCAGAAAAGAAATCCCGATCTGCCCCATCACGGGCGCCGAAATAACAACGGCCCTCTCTGGGGGGCAGAGAGGGCCGCGCATGCCGCCGGATTCGAGGGGGGGGGGGGATGATCCCGGCGACGAACTTATGACAGCGACTCAATTACGTGTGTCACCGTCGTTAGAGCCTAAATAGCTACTATTTTGAAAAAGGGAAGAGGCTGAGTAAAAAAAAATCGCGATCTCTGACGCCGATCTTTGGTTAATGGCATTTTGATACCGTTAAGCAAACGATTAACAAGACTTATTCTCAAAAATCGGCGTCATTTACTCAGGGTTTACGCAAACAGCTTAGCCCAGTTACGCTTCTCGCGCGACTTCCACGCGCCACGGTGGTAGGCGTCCGAACCGATCAGCGGCACAACCGTCGTGGCTTCGGCAAAGACCATCTGTTCGTAGGTGGTCGAAACCTTGCCCCACGAGGCGGCTTCCTTCAGCGTCGAGGACGAGCAGGCACCGTCACGCACGTCGGCGACGGTGATCTGCACCGCGTACTTGTGCATATCGGCTTCGACGCCGAGGATTTCGGCGCAGACAACCGTGTCCTGCGCAAAGTTCTTCGGCACACCGCCGCCAACCATGAACAGGCCGGTGGTGCCGGCTGCGATCTTGATGTCGGTCAGTTCGCGGAAGTCGGCAATGGCGTCGAGCATCAGATAGGGCTTACCCGCAGCCGCGCGTTCCTTCTGGTGCTTGACGAGGCCGAAACCGGCAGACGAGTCCACAAAGGCCGGGCAGAAGATCGGCACGCCGTGCTCATAGGCGGTCTGAATCAGCGAGCCTTCCTTCTTGGCATTGCCTTCCGACAGCCACTTGCCCATTTCCCAGATGAATTCGCGCGAGGAATAGCCGCGCGGCTCAAGGCGATTGGCGATCTCAAGGATGGTGTGGTCGCAGGCCTGAAGCTCTTCTTCGTCGATATAGGTGTCGTAGATGCGGTCGATATAGTTGTCGCGCAGGACGTTATCGTCCACCGGACCGGCGGCCTGATAGTGCTTGAAGCCGAGCGCTTCGAAGAAGTCCATATCGACGATCGAGGCACCCGTGGCGACCACGGCGTCGATCATGCCGAACTTCACCATGTCGCGATAGACGTGCATACAGCCGCCGGCCGAGGTCGAACCGGCGAGGATCAGCCACGGCGAGCAGTCCTTGTCTTCCAGCGCCATGTTGAAGATGTCGGCGGCGCGGGCGGTATCGCGCGACGAGAACGACATCTTGCGCATCGAGTCGATGATCGGGCGCGCGTCGTAAGAGGTGATATCGACGTGCTCCACGGTGTTCTGGAGCAGGGCGGCCTTTTGATTGGATTGGGGGGTGTTAGCGTTCATCGCTTGGTCCTTTTTGGTAAAGAGGAGAAAGGTGGACGCCCGTCATGTGCCCGGTACCCCCCAGACGGTGCGATGGGGCGGGATTTTACAGGGAGCGGCGTATAGCCCATAAGCCGACACTTTGCAAATCAAGGTTTTGCAAAGCCTGAGACAAGCTCTCCCCTACATCCCCAGAGGGCCAAAAACCAGTGAGCGATGAACCGCCACGCCCGCCATCATGCCGTCCGCTGCCGCGAAACTGGCATTATGCATCGAGCGGATGAGGTCGCCCGCAGCAAAAACACCGGGCACGCTGGTCTGGCCTAACGGATCAACCACGATCAGGGGGCCATGCATACCGTCCTGCACGACGCATCCGAGTTGGGTCCCCAGCGGGCTGGTCATTTCGGTGCGCGTGGCCACATACAGCGCCGCCAGTGGCACAAGGCGTCCGTCGCTCAGGCGCACACCGTCCAGCGTCTCCGCCTCGCCTTCCAGCGTCGCAATCGGCGCAGGCTCGATCCGCACGCCGCGCGTGTTAAGCTGCTCCAGCGCATCCGCATCCGGCAGGTCTTCGCCATTGAGGAAAAAGGTGGTCGGGCCCCACTCGCTGATCAGCAGGGCCTGATGCACTGACATGGGGGTGACGCGAAGTACGCCAAGTGGCTGATTCAGGAACTCATAGCCGTGGCAGTAAGGGCAATGGAGTACGGTCCCGCCCCACCGCTCGGCAAGGCCTGGCAAATCGGGCAAGTGGTCGCGCACCCCATAGGCCAGCACAAGCTTGCGGGCCTGAAGAACCTCACCCCGAAGGGTTTCGATGAGGAAGCCATCCCGCGTATGACGCGCCATTACAGCTTCATCATTGACGAAATCGACAGTGGGATAGGCGGCGAGCTTCTCGCGCCCGGCGGCCTTCAGCGTCAGGGGGGCCACGCCATCCTGAGCAAAAAAACCATGTGAAGCCTCGGCAAAGCGATTGCGCGGCTGACCGCTGTCTAGCACGCAGACCTTCTTGGCCGCGCGCGCCAGAGGCATGGCGGCGGACAGGCCGGCAAAGCTGCCGCCCACAATCAGGGCATCATAGATCATGATTGCTCTCCGGATGGGGATGATCTTTAGGCAAGGCATAGCCGCGGGCTTCGGCGCGACGCTGGAAATCGGTAGCCAGCATGGCCAGAGTCACCTCGCCAAAACGCTGCATCAACAAGGCCTCAGCCTCAGACAGAGCGTTGTCGATGGCCGCATTGACAGCCTGCTCTACCAGACACTGCGGGTTTTCGCTGCGATTACCCATGGCGAACAACTCTGGTTCACCAACGGCCCGATAAACTTCAGCCAGCGTCACCTGCGCCAACGGCCGGCCCAAACGCCAGCCGCCGCCATGCCCTTTTTCGGATTGCACAAGCCCCTGTTCGCGCAAGCCCGCCATGACGCGGCGGATGACCACGGGATTGGTGCCCATCATCTGCGACAGCCGCTCAGACGTCACGGCCTTATCCGTATCTGCCATATGCAGAAGAACGTGCAGCATGCCGGAAAGTTTGCCATCTCTTTTCATGTAACTTTATATGTTACATGATGGGGCAAAAAACAAGGGCCGCTTTTGAAAAACCGACCCTTGTCTGCTTTACTTGCTGCGCTTCTTGCCGCGCTTGCCACCCTTGGGGCGGTTGAGGCGCACGACCTTGTTCTCTTCGACGCTGTCGAAAAGGCTGCGCGGCACGTTCAGCGAGCGCGGGCCCAGACCGAACAGCGAGGCCATCGGCGCGTCGTCGAGGAAAACGGTTTCGGTCTGACCATAGCCGTTAAACCCGGTGGTCATAGCCACACCATAAGCCCCCAGCATACCGATTTCGACGTAATCGCCCTCTTCCACATCGGCGGGCAGCCAGAACGGCCCCGGCATGTGGTCGATGGAGTCGCAGGTCGGACCGTAGAAGCGGAAGGGCTTCAGTTCCGGTTGCTCGTCACCATCCTCGGCGCGGTGCAGGCGCACCGGGAAGGGCCACTTGGCGTGGGTGGCGTCGAACAGATTGCCGTAGGCCCCGTCGTTCAGATAAAGGGCATCGCCCTTGCGCAACTCAACGCGGGCCAGGATTGAGGTCGATTCAGCCACCAGCGAACGGCCGGGCTCGGCCCACAGTTCCGTCGCCTCGTGCACCTTCATTTCATCAAAGGCGCGATGGATGACGTCCATATATTCCGGCAGCGAAGGCGGCACCATGCCCGGATAGACCGAGGGGAAGCCCCCACCGACATCGACAATATCCGCCAGCACGCCGGCGCGGACCAGCGCGCGCGATGCCGCCGACATGGCTGCCGCATAGGCGGTCGGGCGCATACATTGCGAGCCGACGTGGAAGGAGACACCCATGCGGTCCTGCGTCGCCTGACGCGCCGCCAGCAACAGCGCCGGCGCCTCATAGGGCTGGGCGCCGAACTTATTGGTCAGGGGCAGGTTCGAGCCTTCGCCCGACGTCGCCAGACGCACGATCAGATTGAGGTCCTTCGCGCCACCCGTGGCGTCGAGGATCTTCTGCAATTCTTCGTGGGTATCGAGGCTGAAGGTCTTTACGCCGAAATCGGAATAGGCTTCGGCGATAGCGCGGCGCGATTTGACCGGGTGCATGAAGGCCAGACGCGCTTCAGGCGCAAGGCCGCGCACCAGCTTGACTTCATTGATCGAGGCCACGTCGAACGAACCGATCCCGGCGTCGAGCAGGGTCTCAATCACCCACGCCGAAGGGTTCGCCTTGACCGCGTAGAAGACATCACCATTGAAATGGCGCTGGAACCATTGCGCTGCGACGGAAACGGGCTCACGTCGCACAAGGGCGACGGGCTTTTCCGGTGACTGCTCGCGGACCAGGTCCAGGGCCGATTGGAAGTGTGCCACTGCCAATACCCCGTAAAGTTAAGTTAAACCCAGACCGGCGTTAGCAGCGTTTCAACGACGCCCAGCCCTTCGAGAAACGACCTCTTGGGGCCCCAGGGCGCCGACCTGTGTGTCGGGGTCCGCCGGAAGCGGGCTATATCGGGTATTTTCGCCTGACTGTAAAGGCGTTTTTTGTGACAATTGGGACAGGCGCGGCCATCATTTTTAAATTTGAAAGCTGACTTTGACGTTAAGGAAACGGAAACCAAAACACGGTTTTTTGGGTTAACCGCCTACCCGTCTGGATATCCCCATGCCCTTCGCCGCCTTAAGCATCCGCAGCAAGCTCATCATCATGACCGGCGTGTTCATGGTGCCCATCGTGCTGATGAGTTATCTGTTTGTGCAGCAATCGCTGAAGGACATCAATTTCGGGCGCAAGGAAATTCAGGGCGTCGAAGCCATGCGCACCGTGTGGCCCGTTCTGAACGCCACGACCGCGCAGCTTTCCGGCGGTTCGGAGCCTCTTCCGGCCCTTGACCCGCAGGCCCCTGCCCTGAAGGCATTGGCGGCCAGCGAGGCCGAGGCCCTGTCCAAAGCACCCGACGCCGAAGGGGCGCTGGCGCTGCTCACCGTCCTCAGCGACCGTTCCAATCTGACGCTCGATCCGGATATCGACAGCTATTACGTGATGGACTCCGTGGCCTTCAAAGCGCCGGACGCCTTGAATCGTATCTCCGCCGTCCTGCATGACATGGCGGCCTATCAGGCCAAGGCCAGCCTGAGCACCGAGGAAACGACCAACCTTGTGGTGGGCGTGGGGCAGTTCAGCGCCGCCTGGCAGGGCCAGATCACCTCGCTCGACAAAGCGATTGCCGCCAACGGCAGTCTG
Organism: Asticcacaulis sp.; assembly: GCF_020217185.1. GTDB lineage: Bacteria > Pseudomonadota > Alphaproteobacteria > Caulobacterales > Caulobacteraceae > Asticcacaulis. Next base: position 2,163 of record NZ_JAIWNX010000190.1, on the reverse strand, counting down.
TTGTCCACGCTCAAGACCGAGCGCGACGCCTATAACGCCTCTGCGCAGGCTGTGGAAGCCGAAGCCCTGACGCTGGCACACCAGATCCAGACGCAGGGCCATGCCGCAAGCGTCGATCTGACGCCACTCACCCGCGCCAAAGCGGCCTACGCCAAGGCGAGCGATGCCCTGTGGCAAGCCTCAGCCCGTGAGTTGAACCGGCTTTTGCAGAAACGGATCAGCGGCTTCTCTACAACCCTCTATACCCTGCTGGCCGTAACGGTCGTGGCGGCCCTGCTGGCGGTTTTTATGGCGTTGGGTCTGGCCCATTCGATCCTGAAAGCCATCAACGGGCTGGATCAGAATATCCGCCATCTGGCGGACAAGGACCTCAATGCCAGCCTCCCCGAAGCGACGCGCAAGGATGAAATCGGTCAGGTCGGGCGCGCACTGGAGTTTTTCCGTCGCCGTACCATCGAAAAAATTGCCGACGCGGCCAATGATGTGAAACGTAACGAACTGATCATCAAAGAAAAAGACCGCATTAACACCTTGTCTCAGCGCATCCGCAATGCCATCACCGATGTCATGGATGCCGTACAGACCCTGTCCTCATCGGTCGGTGATTCCACCGGGGAATTCAGTCAGACCGCCAAGACAACGCGCGAGGAATTGACGGCGGCCATCGACCGTCTGAGCGCGTCGGCGCGCGACGTGGACAGCGTGTCCGCCAGTATGGCCGAGGTGAGCCAGAGCTTTGGCGAGATCGCGCGTCGCACCGGCGAAAGCGCGGAAATGACCGATCGCGTGGCCGGAGAACTGGAGCGTTCGCGCGATATGGCGCAGGCGCTGACGCAGGCTGTTGAACGCATCGGCGAAGTGTCGCGCCTCATTCAAGACATCGCCGCCCAGACCAATCTGCTGGCACTCAACGCCACCATCGAAGCGGCGCGCGCGGGCGATGCGGGCAAAGGCTTTGCGGTCGTGGCCGGAGAGGTCAAATCGCTGGCCAATCAGACAGGCCGCGCGACCGCTGAAATCGAAGCCCAGATCAATGATGTGCGTCTGGCGGCCGAAAGCATGGTCGGCTCTGTGTCAGAAGTCACCGGCATTATCGCGTCGGTGGCCCAGACGTCGCGCACGGTCGCTGATGCCGTAAAGACCCAGAGCCAGGCCGCTGACAATATCCGTCACAATCTGGAGCGCGCCGCGCTGGGCAATCGCGAGGCCGAACGCATCATCAACCTGCTGCCCGAAGCCACACGCCGGACGGAACGCACCGCCGACGACATGCAGGCCATTTCTCAGGACATGGCGGGGGCTTCGCGCGATATGCAAACCGAACTGGCGTCGCTTCTGGATGAGCTGGTCGATAAACGGGTAGCCGCGCGTTACGCCTCGACCGAGACGGTGGATATAGAGGTGGCAGGCCGCACGGTGCGCAATCTGCGCCTCTATGACATCAGCGAAACCGGGGCACGTATCGGCGTCACACCGGGGCTCACGCCCGACGACACCGTGGTAATCCGTCTCGTGGATGCCGAGGTGGATGCGCGCGTGATCTGGGTCGGGGAGGACTCCTTCGGGGTTCATATGCTCAACGACTTCCGCTTTACCCAGCATCAGGTGATGCAACTGGCAGCGTAAGCGCTGCAAAAAAGGCTTGAACCGAAGCCTCTGCAATTTCGACAAGGTGTTGCAATTTAAAAAATTGCCCCCATGGTTGTGGTGGAGGGCGAAATGACTCGGCAACTGTCTGAAGGCGTTAAATCTAATCTCGGCAAGCTGGGGCTTTGCGGTGCGGCCATGCTCGATCCTACCGGCATGGCCGCAGGTCTGGGCATAGCCTTCAGCGGCAAGGATATAGCCGAAGCGCTTTTAGCGCTTGGAATTGCGGGGCTGGGCAACTCCCCGGATAAATCGAAACCGCACTCCAGCGTCGAACGGCTCAAATACCATCTCGGCCACGAAGCGCGTTTTGACCTCGACGCCGACCCGGCGACCTCAGACGCTGTAGAGGCGTTTTTCAATGAGGCCGTTTTGGACATCGCCTTTCCGCAGCGCGATTTCAGCCGCTTCCGCGACGCGCTCGACCACGCGCAGGGCCTGAATGCGGGCATAGCCGACGCCATGCTGCGCCGTCTGCCCGGCTGGGACGGTCTTGAGACAGGGGCGCAGGCCCTG
>NZ_JAIWNX010000189.1 GCF_020217185.1 Asticcacaulis sp. | reverse complement strand
TCCCATAAGATACTGAGCGCGGCGGTCGGCTTCGCCATCGAAGAACAAAAGGCGCATCCGCAACTGTTCCAAAGGTGCTTTGAGCGGCTTCTGGCCAATGACCGTGCACAGGCGGAAAGCCAGCGCCTTTTGCACGAAAAGGCGGATCAGCACAGCGCGGATATCGCGCAGGTGCTGGCCCTGGTCAGGGCGCAAAACGACCCCCTGCGGCTCCTGGCCAATGACCGCGCGCACGCAGAAAGCCAGCGCCTTTTGCACGAAAAGGCGGATCGGCAGAGCGCGGATATCGCGCAGGTGCTGGCCATGCTCAAGGAGAAAAACGACGCCCTGCTGCAATCCGCCGTCTCCGATGAACAGGTTCGCAACCTTCTGGAAAGCTTCGCCGCGCAGGACCTGCCGAGGGATCAGTGGTATGAGGCCCTGAAAAGCGGCATCGCCGGGGATAAGGCCCTGATTGCCGAACTGTCGCGCAAAACAAACGAGCCACCCGAAGTCGACAGGCTGCGTCAGCAGGCCGCCGAGGCGCTGAATAAAGGTCAGTCGGATAAGGCCGAAGCCCTGCTCGAACGGCTGAGTCAGATCGACGCCGCAACCGAACGCGACGCCGCCTTACGCCGGGCGCAAACCCGGGCGCAGATGGGACAGATCAACCTCAGCCGCGCCCGTTACGAAGACGCCGCCCGCCATTATCTGGAGGCATTCGAGGCCGCCAAACCGCATCAGCCTGATGTCGCTATAGGTTATGGTTACAGCGCGGCCAGCGCGCTCGAAGATCAGGGGCGCATTTTTGGCGGCACGGCCCTCGATCAGGCGGCTTCGTTTTTAACGGAGACCTTGCTGCCCCTGATCCCCAGAGAGGCCGCCGCTTCAGAATGGGCAAGCACGCAAAACCTTCTGGGCATTGTCCTGCGAATCCTCGGAGTGCGACGCGACGGGCAGGCCGGCATCGACGCCCTCACCGACGCCGAAGCCGCCTATCGTCAGGCGCTGGAGGTCCGTACCCGCAAAGACTTCCCCATCGACTGGGCCATGACGCAGAACAATCTCGGTGTCGTCCTGCAAACCCTCGGGGAGCGTCGCGCCGGACAGGACGGGATTGATGCCCTCACCGACGCCAAAGCCGCCTATCGCCAGGCGCTGGAGGTCCGTACCCGCAAAGACTTCCCCATCCAATGGGCCATGACGCAGAACAATCTCGGCAATGTCCTGCAAAACCTCGGCGAGCGCCGCGGCGGTCAGGACGGGCTTGATGCCCTCACGGGGGCCGAAGCCGCCTATCGTCAGGCGCTGGAGGTCCGTAACCGCGCTGACTTCCCCATTCAATGGGCCATGACGCAGAACAATCTCGGCAATGTCTTGCAAACCCTCGGGGCGCGACGCGACGGACAGGACGGGATCGACGCCCTGACCGAGGCCGAAGCTGCCTATCGTCAGGCGCTGGAGGTCTATACCCGTAAAGACTTCCCCATCGACTGGGCCATGACGCAGGAAAATCTGGGTATCCTGTGCGAGAGCCTGTTCGAGAAAACGGGGGATCGTCAGCCTCTGTCGCGCGGGATCGAAGCCGTCGAAGGCGCGCTTGAGGTCTATCGGTCCATTCAGTCCGAATATGACATCCGCACGGCTGAGACCCTGCTGTCGCGTCTGCGCGCCCGTGCGGCCAATTGACCTTTGCGGAAAGGCGATGGTTGCCAAAGCGCTCAAACTTCGGCAAGACTCCGGCGTTCATCTTTGTTAACGCCGCACTGCGTTCTGGTGTCGGCGCAGGGGGGGACGGGGTTGCCCCGTGAGCGCATATGCCGAGCCTTGTTGACGTTCAGTCGCTGTCGAAAAGCTTTGCGCTCAAGGCGCAGGGTGCGGCACCGGCGCGTCGCTTCAAGGCGCTGGACAATGTCTCCTTCATCATGGATCGCCCACAGCGCATCGGCCTGATCGGCCCGTCGGGGTCGGGCAAGTCCACCCTGCTGCGCAGCCTGTCCGGCCTGATCGTCGGCGACGAAGGCTCCGGTCCCGTCACGGTTATGGGCCGCACGGTGCAGGTTGATGGCCGCCTGGGGGCTGAGGTGCGGGCGGCGCGCGCCGATCTCGGCATGGTGGCGCAGTCGTTCAATCTGGTCGGACGGCTCAGCCTGTTTACCAATGCGGCCTTGGGGCTTCTGGGGCGCATTCCGCCCGTGCGTGGCCTGTTCGGCCTGTGGACGGCCGAAGAAAAGCAGCGCGTCATGCAGGCGCTTGACACTGTGGGCATAGCCGACAAGGCGTCGCAGCGCGCCAGGACCCTCTCTGGCGGTCAGCAACAGCGCGGCGCGATTGCCCGCGCCATTGTGCAGGATGCGCGCCTCCTTCTGGCCGATGAGCCCGTCGCCTCGCTGGACCCGGTGACGGCGCGCAAGGTGATGGAGCTTCTGGTGCATCTTCACGAAGACCGTGGCGTTGGCGTCATCGTCACCTTGCATCAGGTGGACTATGCTATGAAATATTGCGACCGTATTCTGGCCCTCAAGGACGGCAAGATCGTATATGACGGTCCCGCCGACGGCCTGAGCGCGGACCGCCTGAGCGAAATCTATGGCCCTGAGATCGAGCAGGCCTATTGGAGAGACCCGTCATGACCCTGTCGCGCAAGGCTATGCTGAGAGGTTTGTCGGCTTCGGCCCTGGCCCTGCCCTTCCTGACCTCGGGCTGCGGTAAGGTCGATCAGACCAAAGGTCCGCGGACGGAAATCAGCTTCTCCATCCTGTCCACCGAAAACGCGCAGAATCAGGAGCCCCTGTGGCGGCCGTTTCTGGCCGACATGGAAAAGCAGACCGGGCTTAAGGTGAAGCCCTTCTTCGGCTCCAACTACACGGCGCTGATCGAGGCGATGCGCTTCAATCAGGTGCAGGTCGGCTGGTTTTCCAACGCCTCCGGGCTTGAGGCCGTGCGCCGCGCCGATGGCGAGGTGTTTGCGCGCTCGTCTGACCCGTCCGGCGTCGATGGCTATCAGAGCGTCATCATTGCGCGCGCCGATTCCCCGCTGACCGCCGAAGACCTGCTGAAATGCGATGGTAAACGCACCTTTGGTCTGGGCGATGTTAAATCGACCTCCGGTACGCTGGCACCGATGACCTACTTTTTCCTGCCGCACAAGGTCGATCCGGCCAAGTGCTTCAAGACGGTGCGCACGGGCAGCCACGAGGCCAATTTCCAGGCCGTGGCCAATGGCATGATTGACGCGGCCACCAACAACAATGCCTCGCTGGAGCGCATGGCGCAGGTCTCTCCGGAAAAACTGAAACAGATCAAGATTATCTGGACATCCCCCACCCTGCCGGAAGACCCGATCATCTATCGCAAGGACCTCGATCCGGCGACCAAGGAGAAGATACGCTCCTTCTTCCTGTCCTACGGCACCGGCACTGACGCTGAAGGCCAGCGTCAGCTCAAGATACTGAACAATCTGATCTTTGGCGTGTTCAAACCGGCGGACGATACCCACCTTTTGCCCGTGCGCGAAATGGAAGCCGCCGAAGCGCTGATCAAGGCGCAAAACGCCGGGGATGCGGCCGCCATCCGCAAGGCCGAGGCCGAGCTGAAAGCCATTTCGCGCGAAGCGGCTGCGCGTCAGGCTGCCCCGCAGGCCCTGCCCGACTCCGTGCCCGGCGCACGACCCGACGCGCAATAATGGTTCATCCCTCTTCGCCCGAAGCGCTTCAGCCGCCGCGCGCCCCCCTGCCCGAAAAGCTTGTGAGTTGGGGGTTGTGGCTGGGCTTTGGCCTGTTGCTGGCGCTCAGTTTCAAGGGCGCGCAGATGGGTGACCTGCCCTTGCTGGGGCGTAACTGGGACAATACCAGCACCTATCTGCGCGACTATCTGCATCCGGATTTGTCTGATCCCTCGACCGTCGCCTACTATATCCGCGAAATGTGGGTCACGGTGCAGGTCGCCATCTGGGGCACCGTGCTGTCGATCCTTCTGGCGATTCCCTTCTCACTTTTGTGCGCCACCAATATCGCGCCGTCGTGGATCAGCTTTCCGGTGCGACGCTTGATGGACACGCTGCGGGCGGTCAACGAACTGGTCATCGGCACGGCCTTTCTGGTGGCCGTCGGGCCGGGGCCTCTGGCCGGGGTGCTGGCTCTGGCCCTGCACAATACCGGCGTACTGGCCAAGCTGTTCTCCGAGGCGGTCGAGGCCGTCGATCAGTCACCTATCGAAGGGGTCCGTGCCACCGGCGGCACGGGGCTTCAGGAAATCGTCTGGGGCATCCTGCCGCAGGTCGGACCGTTATGGACATCGTTTGCCCTCTATCGCTTCGAATCGAGCGCCCGCTCGGCCACGGTGCTGGGCCTGATCGGGGCTGGCGGGATCGGGCAGGTGCTGTTCGACAATATCAACAGCTTCAACTACGCCCGCGTGTCGGCCATCGCCCTGATTATCGTCGCCGCCGTGGTGCTTATCGACCTGACCTCTGCGGCGCTGCGCAAGCGACTGGTCTGAGGCCGCCTGTCCGCCGTAGAAGGCGGAAACAGGAGTTCGGCTATGGCGCGTTATCTGATTATTGCAGCAGGGTCCGGCATCGGACAAAGCCTTGTACAACATCTGCGACAGGGCGGGCATGAGGTGATCACCACCGCCCGCAGCGACCGCACGATTACCCCCGATCATATCGTGGACGCGGCGGATTTCGACGCCGTGGACGCCGTGTTCGCAAAAGTGGGCAAGGTGGACGGGGTGGTCAATCTGGCCGGGTCGCTGCTGCTGAAATCTGCAGGCCTGACCAGCCGCAGCCAGTATGATGCCACCATCACCGCCTCACTCACCACGGCCTTTGCCACGGTGCGCGCCGCCGCCCGGCACATGACCGAAGGCGGTTCGGTGGTGTTGCTGTCGTCAGCCGCCGCTCTGGAAGGGCTGGCCAATCATGAAGCCATTGCCGCCGCCAAGGCCGGAGTCATTGGCCTGACGCGCTCAGCCGCCGCCTCCTATGCGGGACAAAATCTGCGCATCAATGCCATTGCGCCCGGTCTGGTCGAAACGCCGCTGACGGCGGGGCTGGTCGGATCAGACGCCGGTCGCCGCGTGTCTGAGTCCATGCACGCTCTGGGGCGACTGGGGAAACCCGAAGACGTCGCCCGCGCCATCGCCTTCCTGCTCGACCCGCAAAACGACTGGATCACCGGGCAGGTGCTGGGCGTGGATGGCGGCCTAAGCCGGGTGCGCCCCAAGTTGAAAGTTTAAAGACTTAACCCGCGTTAACCATTTAAATACCTGAATCACAGCATAAAGGCGGTATGAGCACGATACCGCCTTCCCTGTCCCAGATGCTTCTTGGTCGCGCCGCCACCCCGGCCGCGGCCCAGAAACCGGCGACCGATACCGCTGCGCGTTTCAATGACGCTTTATCTGCACAGAAGGCCTTTTTCCGTCAGGCCACAGGTCAGGCGGCGTCCGTCGATCAGCCCGCACCGAAACCGGCCGGCGTTACGCCCGCCACCTTCAAGGCCACCGAGATCGCTCAGGGCACCAAGCCCGAAGACCTGCGGATGCTGCGTCCGGGCAGCTTGCTGAATATCCGGATTTAGTACAAATTATGAAATCGGGGTTTCTGAAGCCCCCACCACCGCACCTCGCCTACGGCTCGCGCGGTCCCCCTCCCCGGCGCGCCGGGGAGGTAAGATCAGGCGTCCTGCTTTTCCGTGGCAATGCCTTCGTTCAGCGCAGGAAAGGGCAGAGGCGCCTTGTGCTTTTTGCCGGCCTTCTTGCCTTTCTTCTTCTTGTCGGCCTTCTTCTCGCCCTTCACCTTGCGCGGCGCGTCTTCAACATCCTCTTCGCGGACGGCGGCGATACGGCGCAGCAGCTTGAGGAAGCTGTCGCGCTTGGGCGGCGACAACAGGGACAGGATGCGCTCATCTGCGGCCTCGACCTTGGGGCGGATCTCGTTGAGAGCGGCGCGCCCTTCGTCGGACAGACGCACCAGATTAGCGCGGGCATCGGTCACCGAGCGTTCACGCGCCAGAAGCCCCTTGGCGATCAGTCGCGCCACCATGTCGGCAAGCGTAGAACGGTCGATACCGGTGGCCTTGACCAGATCGGTCTGGGTCAGACCTTCCGCCGTGTCCGCCGCCAGAAGCAGGGCGTATTGCCGCTGCGTCAGGGCGCTGTCGCCGGTTTCTTCGGTATAGATGTCAAGGGCGATTTGCAGCACCCGATGCAGAAGATGCGACGGCGAATTTTCCAGCAAGTCCGAACCCTCGAAATGATTACGCTTATGCTTCTTCATGCGCCGTCCCCATGCTGAACGACGCTATCTAAGCATCACTATACAACAGAATTACGACAAATCCATCCGCATACTGACGGAGTGTATTCAGGAGGCGGACGGGTTCGTTTCCGGCAGCATGTTCTTCATCAGGAAGGGGGTCAGGATCAGTGTAAAGACAATGGGTCCACCAAACAGCGACGCCATCTTCCACGTCACCCACACACTGTCCGACTGCGTGCGCCAGACGATCTCATTGGCCACGGCCATCACGGCATAAAAGCCGACATAGAGCCAGGTCAGCTTGGGCCACGCCTCTTCCTTGAGCTTCAGCGTTTCGCTGATCAGGCTCTTGAGCGGGTACTTTTTCATCAGGGCAGCGATCGCCAGAATCCCGCCGATCAGCAGGTTGATCACTGTCACCTTGACCTTGATGAAGACAGGGTCGTGGAAGAAGATGGTCATCAGTCCCATCGGAATGGCAAACAACGTCGCCACCAATGGAATCCACGCCACGCGCTTTTCGATAATATAGGCCGCGATCAGAGCCACGATGGAAATAACGATCAGCACACCCGTCGCCCAGATCATCGGCGCGGTAGCGTCCGTGCCACCGACCTTCAGCGCACGGAAGATAAAGAAGCTGAGGCCGAACCCGATAACGGGCCCGAAGTCGATGGCCGTCTTGGTCCAGTTGGTCGCCGCCGGTTCCGGGGCGTCAGGCACGATGGCTTCGGGCAGGGCCTCGGCCTGAGCCTCGGTGATTTCGATGCGCGGTTCGGGCTTGGGGGCTGGCATTTTACTCTCCGAGGGGTTCAAGCCCGACCATCGAGCGGGCGAAGGCGCTGGCGCGGAACGGTTGCAGGTCATCGATATCTTCACCCACCCCGATCAGCTTGATGGGCGCGTCAGAGGCCTTGGCGATGGGGACAAGGATGCCGCCGCGCGCCGTGCCGTCCAGCTTGGTCATGACAAGGCCCGACACAAAGGCCTGGCGCCCGAAAATCTGTTCCTGACTGAGGGCATTGCGGCCGACCGTGGCATCGAGCACCAGAAGCGTCTCGTGCGGGGCGTCCGGATCGACCTTCTTGATGACGCGGACGATCTTCAACAGCTCGTCCATCAGTTGCTGCTTGTTCTGAAGACGGCCGGCCGTGTCGATCAGCACGACATCATAGCCCTCTTCTTTGGCGCGCACCGTGGCGTCATAGGCCAGACCCGCCGCATCGGCCCCGGTCTTGCGACCCATAAAGTCGGCCTTGGCGCGTTCGGCCCATACCTTGAGCTGCTCGACGGCGGCGGCGCGGAAGGTGTCGCCCGCCACGATCAGCACCTTCGCGCCCTTGGCCGTCAGGGAGGCGGCGATCTTGCCCAGTGTCGTCGTCTTGCCCGATCCGTTCACCCCGACAAACAGCACGATATAGGGCTTGGGGCCCGACAGCGGGTCGAAACTGTCTTCGCGACCTTTCAGTTCCTCGGCAATGGCTTCGGCCAAGGCCTCCTTGACGGCGTGGTCGTCGGTCGAAGCGAACTTTTTGGCGGCCATCTTGCCAGCGATAGAGGCGGCGATATGCGGACCGAAATCGCTTTCGATCAGCATGTCCTCCAGCGCCTCGACGGCGGCGGCGTCAAGCGTCTTGTTGGCGACGAAGACGCTCGCCACCTGCTCGGTCAGTTGCTGAGAGGTCTTCGACAGGCCCTGCGTCAGGCGCGAAAACCAGCCGGGTTTTTTCTCGGTCATCAGTATCTCCCCCTCGCCCGGTGGCGGGAGAGGGTCGGGGTGAGGGGCTATATCAGCACAGCCCGCGCGCGTTTTCCGTCATGGCCGGTAATCCGCAAAGAGGCAATACCCCCGACCTTTACTTTCTCTGGCGCATCTCCCTCGAATAGCACCTCGGTAAAGTCCGCTGCGCGGGCAAAGCCGGGCTTTTCTATGACCGCCGACACCTCACGCCCCACCTGTTTATCGAGGTGTCGCGTCAGGGCCTCCGCCGCCTTGGCACGCAGGCGGGCGGCACGCTCCTTGATCAGGGCGCGCGGCAGTTGCGGAATTTTCGCCGCCGGGGTCTGCGGGCGCGGGCTGTAGGGGAAGACGTGCAGGAAGGCCAGATCGCACTCATCGACCAGCGCCAGCGAATTGGCGAAATGCGCTTCGCTTTCGGTCGGGAAGCCCGCAATCATATCGGCCCCGAAGGCCACATCCGGGCGCAACGCGCGCACCTGCTGCACAAGTTTGATGGCGTCATCGCGCAGGTGACGACGCTTCATGCGCTTGAGTATCAGGTCGTCGCCGTGCTGCAAGGACAGGTGCAGATAAGGGGCCAGCCGTTCTTCTTCGGCGAACAGTCGCAGCAGGGTGTCGTCGATTTCCGCCGCATCAATAGACGACAGACGCAGACGATTAAGGTCCGGCACATGTTTGAGGATACGTGCCACCAGATGCCCCAGTTGCGGCTGACCCGGCAGGTCATTGCCCCAGGAGGTCAGATCGACACCCGTCAGCACCACCTCATTATAGCCTTCGGCGACCAGCCGAGAAATCTGACCCACCACATCACCCGCCGCCGCTGAGCGCGAATTGCCGCGCCCATAGGGGATGATGCAGAAGGTGCAGCGGTGATCGCAGCCGTTTTGCACCTCGACATAGGCGCGGGCGCGGTCCTTCAGACCGTCGATCAGGTGACCGGCGGTTTCACGCACCGAAAAGATGTCGTTGACCGCAATGCGCGCCGAGTCGGGCCGCAGCGCATAGGCGCCGGCCTTGGCCTTGTCACCATTGCCGATGATGAAATCGACCTCACCCATAGTGGCGAAGGTGTCAGGGTCGGTCTGCGCCGCGCAGCCAGTCACGATCAGGCGCGCGTCCGGGTTTTCCTTGCGCGCACGCCGGATGGCCTGACGCGCCTGACGCACGGCCTCACCCGTCACGGCGCAGGTGTTGAAGATAATGGCTCCATCGAGCCCGTCTTCGGCGGCGACCTTGCGAATCTGCTCGGACTCATAGGAATTGAGGCGGCAGCCAAAGGTCACCACCTCGACGCCCGATGTCAGGCCCGTGGGTGTGGCGGGTGGTTCGGCGGGAACCTCTTCGTGAGGGTGAGTATGACCATCAGCCATTGAGCTGGCCTTCGAACTCGACCTCGACCGGGCCCGTCATGATGACGTGATCATCCGCTTGCCGCCACAGGATGTGCAGCGGGCCGCCATCCATAATGACCGTGGCGTGGCGGTCGCTCAGGCCGCGTCGCGCGCAGGCGACCAGCGTGGCGCACGCGCCGGTGCCGCAGGCCCTGGTGATACCGGCCCCGCGTTCCCACACCCGCATACGGATGGTGTTGCGGTCGATGACCTGCGCAAACTCAACATTCACCCCTTCCGGAAATAAGGGATGGTTTTCGATCAGGCTGCCCGTGCGTTCGACATCGACCGCCGCCACGTCTTCAACAAAGAAGACCACGTGCGGATTACCCATCGAGACGGCGCATGGCGTGTGATAAAGCGGCGCGTCGATCGGCCCGACCTGAAGCTCCAGCCGTTCGGTGTTCATCTCTTCCGACAAAGGAATCTGCGTCCAGTCGAGTCGCGGCGCGCCCATATCGACGCTGGCCATACCGGTTTTTGCGTCGCGCTCCAGCACCTTCGCTGTCGTCGCCCCGCCCAGGGTGTCAATGCGAAGGTCCGCACCGGGGGCGTCGCGGTCAAGATACCAGCTCACGCAACGCAAGGCATTGCCGCAGGTTTCCACCGTGCCGCCATCGG
>NZ_JAIWNX010000188.1 GCF_020217185.1 Asticcacaulis sp. | reverse complement strand
AATTCCAGACCCGCATGAAGGCGTCACCCGATGCCGAGCCCTCAATCGCGATCAGTTGATCGAAGCCGATGCCGGACGCACGATCCCCCCACGCCTTCACCTGAGCGGCGGAGGGGCTGAAAGGGGTCTGGCGGGCATCGACGACCACGAAATCGTTGCCGAGGCCGTTCATCTTGAGAAAGGGGCGCGTCATGTGTCAGACGGCTCGCGGTTGGCCCAAAACCGGACATCCACTTTCGGGCGCGAGCCTTTGGCCGCTATATAGTCCCAAAGCCCGTTAAAATGTAGGCTTTTGTGGAAATTCTTGCTAACCGGGACGCATCCAACCCAAAATCGAGGAGCCTCCCCCATGCCCAAAGCCTATATCATCGCTCAGGCCAAGGTCACCGACCCCGAATCCTACGCCAAATACGGCGCTGGGACCAAAGCGCCTGCCGAAGCCTTCAACATGACACCGCTGGCGCGCGGGGGCCGCTCGCAGGTGCTGGAAGGCGAAGGTTTCCCGCGCGTCGTGATCCTTGAGTTCCCGTCTTATGAGGCCGCGCTGGGCTATTATAACTCGCCGGAATATCAGGCCGCCCGCGAACACCGCCTGAACGCCGCTGAATTCAACATGGTCGTGGTTGAGGGCGTGGAATAGCCCGTGCGACGCTCTGTCGCAAAATGCGGCACACAAAATAATTCATTATTATCAATGATATAAATATACAGCGGTGCGCCAGCCCGGTAAACAGGTGTGGGCGTACCGCTACGCATAACGCTGTTAACCTTTGTTTATAATCTGAGGCACAGGATACGCCCAAAAGCGTTCTGATCAGGGAAGTGCCTCATGTTTTTCAAAAGAAATGTCACTGCGGCGCAGCGCGCGCCTGAGCCGATCCTTGAGGCGGCCCCGCCACCGCCGTCCAGCCTGCCTTCCGAAGCCATCCGCATTCTGCGCAGCGACAGCCGTCTTAGCCAGATCGCGCCCGAACAACTCCGCTTCGGGGCACGACCCGCCGCTTTGGTGCTGGCCTTTGTGTCGCCGCATGTCGCCTTCGAAGAGGTCTGCCGCCGCCTCAAAAGCCTTGCTGGTGACGCGCCGCTGATCGTTTCCACCTCCGCCGGTGAACTGTGCGCCCAGAACGGCGAAGCCCCCTACTGTCCAGCAGGCAATAGCTGGGACAATGTGGTCATTCAGGCCTTTTCGCCGGACCTGATTGCCGGAGTGAGCCTCCACAGCGTGCCCCTTTACTGCGATGATATCCGTAAGGGGCACGCCACCCTATCGCGCGCCGAACGGGTGGACAGGATCGCCGAGGCCCTGAACCGTTTGCCGCCCACCGCACCGATCAGCGCGCAGGAGACCTTCGCCCTGACCTTTGTGGACGGCGCCTCGCTGTCCGAAAGCTATTTCATGGAGGCCGTCTACAAGAGCGGGCGCTTCCCCTGCCTGTTTGTCGGCGGGTCAGCCGGCGGCAAGATGGACTTTCAAAAGACGTGCCTGTTTGACGGGCAACGCGTGCTGGAAAACCACGCGGTCTTCGCCCTGGTCCGCATGGCCCCCGGCAAACGCTACGGCGTGCTGAAAAGCCAGAATTTCCGCAAGATCGGACCGGCCTTCGTAGTGGTCGATGCCGACCCCAACAAGCGCACAGTCAGCGCCATCTATGATTCGCAGCGCAATCAGGTGGTGCCCTTTGTCGAGGCCCTGTGCCAATCCCTGCGCATCAAACCGTCAGAATTGCAAAAGACGCTGGAAGGCCGCGCCTTCGGTATCGAAATCGACGGCGAGCTGTTCGTGCGCTCGGTGGCGCAGATCGACTTCGACAGCGGCAGCGTGACCTTCTATTGCGATGTCGGGTCGGGCGACGAGCTGATCCTTCTGGAAACCACCGACTTTGTGGAGCAGACGCGCAAGGATGTGGCGCAATTCCTGCGCGACAAGCCCAAGCCCGTCGGAGCCCTTCTCAATGACTGCATCCTGCGTCGTGTGACCAATGACAACCGCCTCAGCCAGACGGGGGGCATCTGGCCCGCCCCCGTGGCCGGGTTTTCGACCTTCGGCGAACTGTTCGGCATCAATATCAACCAGACCCTGAGCGCCATCGTCTTTTTCGATGTGGGGCAGGCGGCCTATCAGGATGACTTTATAGACAACTTCCCAATCCACTATGCGCGCTTCGTCAACTATTTCGCCCGCTGCAAGCTCAATCGCGCCGAAATCCTCAACAAGCTGCGCAGCGGGGTTATCGACACTATCGCCCAGCACGTCGGGCTGACCGGCAAGATCGAGTCCGCCCTGACCGAGATCGGGGACGTGGGCAAGGTGATGGACGGCATCAAACACGCGATGGACAGTGACCGCCGCGCCGTGGCTGGTCAGGACAACCACACTGAACAATTGTCGCAGGAGTTCAGTACGCTGAACACCGCCCTGTCGAACCTGCGTCAGGTCCTGTCGGTCATCGATTCCATCACCTCGCAAACCAATCTGCTGGCGCTCAATGCCACGATCGAGGCGGCGCGCGCCGGTGAGGCCGGGCGCGGCTTTTCGGTGGTGGCGGGCGAGGTCAAGAAACTGGCCAGCGACACCAAGTCGGCCCTGACCCATACGCAATCGGCCATCGGCGGCATCGAAGCCTCGCTTCAGCAACTGGGCGGTATCATCGAAGCGACGCGCACGCAGTTCGGCGAGGAAAGCCAGCGCTATCGCGACACGGTCGCCCATATCGAGGACATCTTCGCCCAGAGTGGCCATATCGAACGCACCCTGGGCGGGCTCAACCACGTCGTCGAAGAACACCACGAGGGCATGTCCGAAGTCAGCCGCTCCATAGACTTCCTGCGCAATCTCGATCAGCGCGCCAGAGCCTGATACCAAGGGTCATTAAAATGACCCTTGGTTATAATTAAGCAAAAACCCCGCCGGAGCGATCCGACGGGGTTTTTTGTATCCGATTATCAAAGCGGTTTAGTGGACCGTTTCGACATATTCCTCGGCGCGTTCAGCCAGGATGGTGATGCCTTCAGCATTGACATCCGCGAAGCCGCCGATGACCTGAAACATGCGCTTCTGGTCGCCGTTGAGGATGGTCACCGTGCCTTCGGTCAGGGTCGTCATCAGCGGCGCGTGGCCCGCCAGAACGCCGAATTCACCTTCGGAACCCGGCGCGATAACCTGATCGACGTCACCGGCAAAGAGTTCCTTTTCCGGGGTCACCAGCGAAACGTGAAGTTTGTCAGCCATAATCGCTGCCTTTCACACTACCCTGCCAAAGCGCCGTGCGGCGCTCAGGCAGGTGTTTAAATTAAGCTTCTGCCGCCAGACGTTCGGCCTTGGCGATGGCTTCTTCGATGCCGCCGACCATGTAGAAGGCCGCTTCCGGCAGGTGGTCGTAGTCACCGTTGCACAGACCCTTGAAGCCCTTGATGGTGTCTTCGATCTTCATGAGCACGCCCGGCGTGCCGGTGAAGATTTCAGCCACGTGGAAGGGCTGCGACAGGAAGCGCTGGATCTTACGGGCGCGAGCCACGATCAGCTTGTCTTCTTCCGACAGTTCGTCCATGCCGAGGATGGCGATGATGTCCTTCAGGGCCTTGTACTGTTGCAGAATTTCCTGAACGCGCGTGGCGACCTGATAGTGCTCTTCGCCGACGATGCGCGGATCAAGGATACGCGAGGTCGAGTCGAGCGGGTCAACGGCCGGATAGATGCCCTGTTCGGCGATCGAACGCGACAGAACGGTCGTGGCGTCGAGGTGGGCGAACGACGTGGCGGGCGCCGGGTCGGTCAGGTCGTCGGCGGGCACGTACACGGCCTGAACCGAGGTGATCGAGCCCTTCTTGGTCGAAGTGATGCGCTCTTGCAGCTTGCCCATTTCGGTGGCGAGCGTCGGCTGATAGCCCACGGCCGAAGGAATACGACCCAGCAGAGCCGACACTTCCGAACCGGCCTGCGTGAAGCGGAAGATGTTGTCCACGAAGAACAGCACGTCCTTGCCTTCCTGATCGCGGAAGTACTCGGCCTGAGCCAGACCGGTCAGGGCGACGCGGGCACGCGCGCCGGGAGGCTCGTTCATCTGACCATAGACGAGGGTGCAGCGCGAATTGCCGCCACCGCCGTGCTCGTTCACCTTCGACTCGATCATTTCGTGATAGAGGTCGTTGCCTTCGCGGGTACGTTCACCGACGCCGGCGAACACCGAATAACCGCCGTAGGCCTTGGCGATGTTATTGATCAGTTCCTGAATGGTCACGGTCTTGCCGACGCCGGCGCCGCCGAACAGGCCGATCTTGCCGCCCTTGGCGTACGGGCAGATCAGGTCGATGACCTTGATGCCGGTGACGAGGATTTCAGCCGCCGTGGCCTGATCTTCGAAGGCCGGGGCGTCGGCGTGGATCGGGTTGAAATAGGTGGTTTCGATCGGACCGGCTTCGTCGATCGGCTCGCCGATGACGTTCATGATGCGGCCAAGCGTCGCCGGGCCAACCGGCACGGTGATCGGAGCACCGAGGTCGGTGACTTCCTGACCGCGAACCAGACCTTCGGTAGCGTCCATAGCGATGGTGCGCACGGCGTTTTCGCCGAGGTGCTGGGCGACTTCGAGCACCAGACGCGCGCCGGAGGCGGTGTTGGTGGTTTCAAGCGCGTTCAGGATGGCCGGCAGGTTGCCGTCGAACTCGACATCGACGACGGCGCCGATGACCTGAGAGATGCGGCCCTTACCGGCCGTAATTTGCTGATGAGCGGTCATGGGAGTGTCCTTAGAGAGCTTCGGCACCGGCGATGATCTCGATCAGTTCGGTCGTGATCTGGGCCTGACGTTTACGATTGTATTGAAGATTGAGCGCGTTGATCATCTCGCCCGCATTGCGCGTCGCATTGTCCATGGCGCTCATCTGGGAGGCATAGAAGCCCGCATTGTTTTCCAGAAGCGACGACAGGATCTGAACCGTCAGGTTGCGCGGCAGCAGGGTTTCGAGGATCTCTTCTTCCGACGGCTCGTAGCTATAGACCGCGCCACCGGAAGTATCTTCGGCAGAGGCTTCGATCTGAGCCGGGATCAGTTGCTTGGCCGCCGGGACCTGAGAGATCACCGACTTGAACTGGCTGTAGAAAAGGGTGACGACGTCGGCGCGGCCTTCGTCGAATTCCTTGAAGATGGCTTCGGCGATGGGCTGAACCGTCGTGAGGTCCAAAGCCTTGCCCAGCTCGAAGCTTTCGACGAACAACTCGCCGAACAGACGCTTCAGCTGATCACGGCCCTTACGGCCCACGGTGATCACACGCACCGTCTTGCCTTCGGCCAGCAGCGCACGGATGTGGTCACGCGCGGCGCGGGCAATGGCGGAGTTGAAGCCCCCGGCCAGACCGCGGTCAGCGGTGGCTACGACCACGAGGTGCTTTTGCGTCGAACCCGTACCGGCCAGCAGCAGCGGCGCGGCATCACCCGACACGCCCTTGGCGAGGTTGGCGATGACCGAGGCCATGCGTTTGGCATAGGGGCGCGCGTTTTCCGCCGCATCCTGAGCCCGCTTGAGCTTGGCGGCGGCGACCATTTGCATGGCCTTGGTGATCTTCTGCGTGGCTTTCACGCTTCCGATCTGATTGCGCATGTCCTTAAGACTTGCCATGAAAAGATTCCCTCAAAACAAAATCTTCGATTTTATTTTGGTTCATATCGGCGGATCAAATCTTGGGCCAAAGACTTGTAACTGGCCTGCGATTTGATCCGACTTTTTATGTCATGGCCTGAGGTAAACTCAGGCCATATTCTCAGGCGAAGTTGGCGGCGTAGTCGGCCACGATGGCCTTCAGCTGCTCTTCCAGCTCCGGCGTCAGGGCCTTCTTCTCGCGGATGGCGGTCAGAAGATCGACGTGCTTGCCGCGCAGAAGCGACAGGAACTCACGCTCGAAGCGACCGACATCGCCCACCGCGACCTTGTCGAGGTAACCGCGGGTACCGGCATAGATCACCGCCACCTGCTCTTCGACCTTCAGCGGCGAATATTGCGGCTGCTTCAGAAGCTCGGTCAGGCGCGCACCACGGGCCAGCAGGCGCTGGGTCGCGGCGTCGAGGTCCGAACCGAACTTGGCGAAGGCGGCCATTTCGCGATACTGGGCCAGGTCGCCCTTGATCGAGCCGGCAACCTGCTTCATCGCCTTGATCTGAGCCGCCGAACCCACGCGCGACACCGACAGACCGACGTTCACGGCCGGACGGATGCCCTGATAGAAGAGGTCGGTTTCAAGGAAGATCTGACCATCGGTGATCGAGATCACGTTGGTCGGGATGTAGGCCGACACGTCGTTGGCCTGGGTTTCGATGATCGGCAGGGCGGTCAGCGAACCGGCGCCGTTTTCGTCGTTCAGCTTCGCGGCGCGTTCCAGCAGGCGCGAGTGCAGATAGAAGACGTCGCCCGGATAGGCTTCGCGGCCCGGCGGACGGCGCAGCAGCAGCGACATCTGACGATAGGCGACGGCTTGCTTCGACAGATCGTCATAGATGATCAGGCCGTGCATGCCGTTGTCGCGGAAGAACTCGCCCATGGCGCAACCGGCGAACGGAGCCAGATATTGCAGCGGGGCCGGTTCCGACGCCGTAGCGGCGACGATGATGGTGTAGTCGAGCGCGCCATTTTCTTCCAGCGACTTGACGATCTGGGCGACGGTCGAGCGCTTCTGGCCGATAACGACGTAGATGCAGTACAGCTTGGCCGACTCGTCGGTGCCGGCGTTGGCGGCCTTCTGGTTCAGGATGGCGTCGATGGCGACGGCGGTCTTACCGGTCTGACGGTCACCGATGATCAGCTCGCGCTGGCCACGGCCGACGGGGATCAGGGTGTCGATGGCCTTGATGCCGGTCTGCACGGGCTCGTGCACCGACTTGCGCGGGATGATGCCGGGGGCCTTGACGTCCACGCGGCGGAATTCGGTCGCTTCGATCGGGCCCTTGCCGTCGATCGGCTCACCCAGCGGGTTGACGACGCGGCCCAGAAGGCCCTTGCCGACCGGCACCTGCACGATTTCGCCGAGGCGGCGGACTTCGTCGCCTTCGCGCACTTCGCGGTCTTCGCCGAAGATAACGACGCCGACATTGTCCTTTTCGAGGTTCAGGGCCATGCCCTTCACGCCCGCCTTGGGGAAGGAGACCATTTCACCGGCCTGAACCTGATCCAGGCCGTGCACGCGGGCGATACCGTCACCGACCGACAGAACCGAACCGACGTCCGAAACGTCGGCTTCTTCGCCGAAACCGGCAATCTGAGCTTTGAGGATGGCCGAAATCTCGGCAGCACGAATGTCCATTGGCATGCTCTTTTTGGCGTCTTACGCCCGCTTGAGGGCAAATTTAAGGGAGTCGAGTTTGGTTTTAAGCGAAGCGTCGAACAGGCGCGAGCCGACGCGAACCTTGAGGCCGCCCAGCAGCGACGGATCGACCGTCTGGCTGAGGACAGGGTCCTGACCGAGCGCGGTACGCAGCGCGGCCTGAAGACCGGTCACCTGCTCATCGGTCAGGGCCGTGGCGGAAGTGACCACCGCCGAGACGATACCCTTCTTGGCATCGTACAGGCGGGTGAAGGCGGTGATGAGGCCAAAGACCTGATCCAGACGGCCATTGTGCGCCATCAGACCCAGCGCCTTCAGCGTCAGGGCGTTCGGCGTGGCCGTGTTTAGAACGGCGGTCAGGCCCTTCAGCTTGTCTTCGGACTTGAAGGCATGGGAGGTAACGAGACGGCGCAGATCCTTGCTTTCGATCAGCAGCGCCTTCAGGGTCTTGAGGTCCGCCTGCACCGCATCGAGTTGACCGGCGGCATCCGCCAGTTCGAATACGGCCTTGGCGTAACGCTCACCGACCTCTGTTTCTCTAAAAATATCGCTCACGATAACTTCCAGCCAAAGAAATAAGTGGAATGGGCTTTTCCGGGAGCCGGCGGGGCGCACTAAAAACAACAGGCGCGCAAAAACAACCGGCCTTTCAAGCCGCGCGCCTCTTAGCATGGGGTATGACCCACCGCAACCAACCAAAAAGCATTTTTCACTTTTCTGTGACCATGCGCCGTTCACAGGTCGTGTCGCCTTTTTTCAGCCACAAGCCGCCTGAGCGCAAAAAGATAAGGATGTTATCGTTCGCAATCGATTTCGCAGTTACGCGAAACATTGCCGCCTTACGTCGCAGCGTTTATCAAGAGCAATCGTTTTTAAGCCTTTTCCGAGAAAGCTCTCATGGACCTTATGGCCCTTTTGTCTGACCCCGCCGTCTGGGCGGCCCTTGTCACCCTCATCGTGATGGAGGTCGTGCTCGGCATCGACAACCTCGTCTTTATTTCCATCCTGTCCAACAAACTGCCGGAGCAGGACCGTCAGAAGACCCGCCGCCTGGGTATCGGGCTGGCGCTCATCATGCGTCTGGGCCTGCTTCTGACCATCGGCTGGATCATCGGCCTGAAGGCGGAGGTGTTCAATCTGGGGCTGGTCGGGCCCGTGGGCGAACACGGTGAGCCGGTTTTCGAGACGTCTTTCTCGTGGAAGGACATGATCCTGATCGCCGGGGGCCTGTTTCTGGTGTGGAAGGCGACCAAGGAAATCCACCACACGGTCGATCCCGCCCCCACCCACGATGTAATGGACGCCAAAAACGCCACCATCAACAATGCCGGGGCGGCCATCGTGCAGATCATCCTGCTTGATCTGGTCTTCTCGGTCGATTCCATCCTGACGGCGGTCGGCATGACCGAGCATGTGCCGGTGATGATGATTGCGGTCGTGGTCGCGGTTATGGTCATGCTGCTGGCCTCCGACCCGCTGGCCCACTTTATCGAAAAGAACCCGACCGTTGTGATGCTGGCGCTCGGCTTCCTGCTGATGATCGGGACGGTGCTGATCGCCGAAGGCTTCGGCGTCCATGTGCCCAAGGGTTATATCTATGCCGCCATGGCCTTCTCAGCGATGGTCGAAGGCCTCAACATGCTGTCGCGCAATGCCGCCAAGAAAAAGGCCGCGCAATCGCCCGATCCGCATATCTGATTGCCAGAGCAATCGCAGCGAATGACGCCCCCGGCCCGCCGCCGGGGGCGTTTTGCGTCTTCAACACTCGGTTAAGCCTGTTCCGTTAAGCTAACCGCGTTAGCAGAAGGCTCAACAGATGAATATTGGCACCTCCGGCATCAGCGGTCAGAACACCGCGTCTGCCACATTGACCGACCTGAACGACCGGCTGAAACTGGCCAAGGCCCAGAAGGCGCAGGCACAGAAGAACGCTGCCGACACCCTGAATGAGATGCCCAAAAAGACGCGTGACGATGCGCGCGCCCGCGCCAAGGCCAAGGTGATGCAACTGGTCGAGCGACTGAAGATCATCAAGGAACTGGGCAAGAGCGATCCGAAAATCATGGCCAAGATGCTGGCCAATCTGATGAAAGAGCTGAAGGCCGCGGTGAAGGACTATGCCAAGGCCGGCGGTAACGACATGGATGTCAGCGGCTTCAGCGCGGCCCAGAGCACGGCCAGCCAGCCCGTCCCGGACTCAGACGCAGAGACAGAATCGACCGCTGAAACCGAAACGACCGAGGCTGCCGAAGAGGCCGCCGTCAGCGACGACACGGACTCCGTGACGGAGGATACAGCGGCAGAGGCTACGCCCACCACTGAAACGGACGCCCCGGGTGAAGCGACCGCGCCCTATATCCCGACCCCCGCCGATATAAAGGGCGCTGCCGAAGCCTATGTGAAGACCGAACGCCAGCGTGCCGAGGGCGAGCTGATGGAGGTCAATGACTTCATGAAGCAGGTGCGCGGTCTGGTGAAGGTGGTGAAGGACCTGTTTGAAACGGCCAAAATCAAACTGGCCTTTCAGAAGGTGGACAAGGACACGGTCGAAGCCTTCAAATCCTCCGGCAAGGATATGGAGGAGATCGACAAGGTGCTTCAGGACCTCAACAAGGGACTGGATGACGAACGCGCCGTCTATGGCCCCCGCGCCGCTATTTATGCGTGATACCAACGCCCGAAAATGCT
>NZ_JAIWNX010000187.1 GCF_020217185.1 Asticcacaulis sp. | reverse complement strand
GACGCATCCAGCCGTCGGTGTAATTAAAGGAAACTGTACGGCTCGATATCGGTCACTACGCGCACGGCATTGGGGGCTTTCAGGCTTTTCAGCCAGGCGCTCATAAAGCCCTGAAGGTCGCGGTTGCGGTCAGCCCGGACGAGAAACCGCTTGCGCCACATGCCGCGCACAAGGCTCAAAGGCGCATCGGCGGGGCCATAGACGTCGATGCCTTCGGTATTGGGGATGGCCAGGGCCAGTTCGCGCGCATAGCGATTGAGCAGGCCATTGTCCTTGGCCGACAGGATCACCGCCCCCAGCCGACCAAAGGGCGGGAACTGCGCGATGTCGCGGCTCATCTGCTCATAGGCATAGAAGGCCTCGCGGTCCTGCGCCTGCAAGGCCTGCATCACCGGATGCTCCGGCGTGTAGGTTTGCAGCAGGGCACGGCCCGGCTTGGCGGCCCGACCGGCGCGACCGGTGGCCTGCGCCAGAAGCTGAAACGTTCGTTCCGCCGCGCGCAGATCACCGCCCTTCAGGCCTAAATCGGCATCGACAATGCCCACCAGCGTCAGATTCAGGAAGTTGTGCCCCTTGGCGGCGGCCTGCGTGGCGATCAGAATGTCGATCTCATGGTTTTCCACCCGTTTGATCAGGGCCGCCGACGAGTCGGCATCCGGCGTGGTGTCCGAGGAGAAGATTTCGGCGCGCGCCTGTGGGAAGCGTTCCTGCACCTCCTCAAGGATGCGCTCGACCCCCGGCCCGATGGCGGTCAGGCTGTCGAGCGCGCCGCAATGCGGGCAGCGGTCGGGCTTTTTCATCGAAAAGCCGGTCAGGTGGCAGACCAGCCGCCCCGTCGCCCGGTGTTCGACCAGCCACGAATCGGTCTTAGGTGAGGTCATGCGCTCCCCGCACGCCCGGCACAGGACCAGAGGCGCGTAACCGCGACGATTGAGGAACAACAGCACCTGTTCGCGCCGTTGCAGGGTGGCCAGTATCTCCCCCACCAGTTGGTCGGACAGCCAGAAGCCCTTTTCCGGCGGGTGGGCCTTCATGTCGATCAGCGCAATATCCGGCAACTGCGCCGTGCCGTGGCGGCTTTCCAGCCGTACCCACTGATAGCGGCCCTTCTGGGCATTGGTCAGGGTTTCCAGAGACGGGGTGGCCGAGGCCAGCACCACCATGAAGCCGTCACGATGGGCACGCATCACCGCCAGATCACGGGCCTGATAGCGCACACCTTCTTCCTGTTTGTAGGAGCCGTCGTGTTCTTCGTCGATGACGATGAGTTTGAGATTCGTATAGGGCAGGAACAGGGCCGACCGCGCGCCAACGATCAGACGCGCCTCCCCCGTGGCCACGCCATCCCAGATGCGCCGGCGCTGCGAGGCCGACACGGCCGAATGCCACTGCACCGGCGGCACGCCAAAGCGACTCTGGAGCCGCCCCATCACCGCCGTGGTCAGGGCGATTTCCGGCAGAAGGACCAACACCTGAGCCGTCGGATCATCGCGCAGGGCCCGCGCCACGCTTTCGAGATAAACTTCGGTCTTGCCCGAGCCGGTGACGCCATCGAGCAGGACCGGCGCAAAGCCCTGACGTTCCCATTCGTTTTGTAGCAGGCGGTCGGCGGCGGCTTGATCGGCATTGAGGCTGGGCGTCTTAAAATCAGGATCAGGGGCGGCGAAACCTTCGCGGCTCAGTTCGACCTTTTCGAGCCAGCCCTTCTTTTCGAGCGTCTGCACCACGCCCGGTGTCACCCCCGCCGCCTGCGCCAGCTCTGCCGCCGTCAGCGGCAGGACGGCCAGTTCCAGCACGCGCGCCTGTTTGGCCGTGGGTTTGAGCGCTTCGACCTCACGCCGCACATAGCCGTGGCGGGCCTGCGCCTTCGGGGTCTTGAGCGCCTGCAAGCAGCCTTTGAGGAAGGTGCCGGGCGCCGTCAGGGTCCAGGCCGCCGCCCACAGCCAGAAACGCAGGCTCGCCTCCGGCACGCGCGGGTCGCCGATGCGCGCAGCAACGGGTTTCAGCTTGGCGGCTTCGGCGCTGTCGTACAGCTCGACCACCACGCCGCGCACTTTGGCGTGGCCCAGCGGCACCCACACGTGATCGCCTACACTGAGGTCGAAATCGTCCGGAATCAGGTAGTCGAGCGCCGTGTCCATGGGGGCCAGCACCACGACCTTTGCCCGCCGGGTCGCCACGGCGGGGGCTTCGATCAGGCTGTTGGCGGGACTGTCCATAAGATTTTAAGCATTAACCATAGAATTGACTCATCCCCACGGCTTTTTTATGCCATCACTTGTGTCAACGCCAAGTTTAACCGGCCGTTTACCACACCCGATAGCCCACATGTCCTCAGATTTCCGCGACCCGACGACGACCGAGCGCCTCGCCGCCCTGATGGATTACCAGACCCTGCGCGGTCTCCTGCCGGACTTTGTGCAGGAACTGAAGCAGGATCGCGAGCTGCTGGACAAGCTGGGGCTTCAGCCCAAAACGCGCAACCTGATCGACTTCGGCCCGGCCGCTCTCTCGCGGCTGGAGGCCAAGGCCATACGCGATTTCGACATGCGCCGCCAGATCGAGGCGACGGCCCGCGCCAATTTCGACGCTCAGGGGCAAGCGCACGCCATGGCCCTGTCGCTGATGGAGGCGCGCAACCATTCCGATCTGGCCCGCCGCCTCAACGAAGAGGTGCGCAACCGCTTCGGCCTTGTCTGCGCCACCATCGCGCTGGAAGACACGGCCCCCATTCCGCTGGGCTGGATGACGCTCGATTACGGCGGTGTGGACTATATTATCGGCGAGACCGGTCTGTCGCTGTTGGGCCCGGACGGCGTGTGTCGGGCCCTGTTCGGGGATGAGGTTCGCCGCATCAAATCCGCCGCTGTCATCCGCACCGCCATGTGGCGCGAAGGCCGCCCCGGCGCGGTCGCGTTCGGCTCTGCCGATTGGGAAGGTTTCAGCCCGGACATGGGGGCCGAACTGGTCGCTTTTATCGCCCGCGTCGTTGAGCGCGTCGCCGAACGCTGGCCGGTATTATAATTCAAAGAAAAGTCTGGCGCTAAAGCGCCATACGTTTTCTTTGGTTCAACATCGAGAAAATTTTCTCGGGGCGGCCCTTCGAAAATTTTCGAGTTTTATGCCGAAAGTTAGTCGGCTTTCTGGACAGCCTCTCAGACTACGTCACAAGGTAAATAATTGGTGACGATTGCCTTCTACAGTGAAGGCATGACCATCGACGATGCCCGTTTGCACTGGCTCCAGTATCTCAAGGCGCAAAAGCGCGTGTCGCCGCGCACGCTGGAAGCCTATGGCCACGCCTTTGCCCTCTATATTGGACATCTGCGCAAGGCGTTAGGCGCTGACATCGACCTGACCGACCTGGCGCATCTGACCTCTGCCGATATTCGCGGATGGATGGCCTATCTGCGCGGCAAGGATGAGCCCTTATCGGCGCGGTCTCTGGCGCAGCACCTGTCGGCTATCAAATCATTTCATAGCTATCTCGACCTGCATCTGGGCTATGCCAATGCGCAGGTGGCGCTCACTCAGGGGCCACGCCTGAAGACCAGCCTGCCGCGCCCGCTGAATGAGGATCAGGCGCAGGGTCTGCTTACTGAAATCGAGTTGGATGCCGACAAGTCCGAGTGGGAGGCAGCGCGCGACCGCGCCGTACTGCTGCTGCTCTATGGCTGCGGTTTGCGCATTTCCGAAGCCCTGTCGCTGACGGTCAAGGACACGCCACTGGGCGAGACGCTGCGCATTGTGGGGAAGGGCAACAAGACGCGGCTGGTGCCCGTGCTTGAGGCTGTGCGCGAGGCCGTGGACGCCTATAAGCGCCTCCAGCCCTTTACACTAGTACCAGAGGACGCGCTATTTCGCGCACCGCGCGGCGGGCCGCTCAGCCCGCGCCACGTGCAACTGAGCGTGCAGCATCTGCGTTCACGGCTGGGCCTGTCGGATCGCGCCACGCCGCACGCCCTCAGACATTCGTTTGCCACGCACCTCTTGGGCTCAGGGGCGGACCTGCGCTCGATTCAGGAACTGCTGGGCCATGCGTCTCTATCGACGACGCAAAAATACACGCAGGTCGATGCCGAACGTCTGCTCAGCGCCTATGCGGCGGCGCATCCGAAGGGCTGAAACCTGTTTCGGGGTTTGGGGCCTGCGGCCCCAAGTCTTCTCCTTCAAAGAAAAACCCCTTCGGCGAAACCGAAGGGGTTTTTCTTTGAATAAAAGGTTTGTGGGACCCCAAGATACTTTCTTTGGCCCCACGCCCCAAAAAGTTTACGCCTGCATCGTCCAGCCTTCGACGCCCATAGCCGCCTGACGCACGGCTTCCGAACGGGTCGGGTGCGGGTGGCAGATGCGCGCGAGGTCCTCCGAAGCGCCGCCGAACGCCATCAGCACGCAGGCTTCACCGATCATTTCACCCGCCTGCGGGCCCATGATGTGCACGCCATAGACGCGGTCCGTCCTGGCATCCGCCAGGAACTTCACGAAGCCATCGGTCTCATGATTGATCTTGGCGCGGCTGTTGGCCATGAACGGGAACTTGCCGACCTTATACTGCACGCCCGCCGCCTTGAGCTGGTCTTCGGTCTTGCCGACCCAGGCCACTTCCGGGAAGGTATAGACGACCGACGGGACCAGATCATAATCAACATGACCGGCCTTACCAGCGATCAGCTCGATGGCCGCCACGGCGTCTTCTTCGGCCTTGTGCGCCAGCATCGGGCCAGTGATCACGTCACCAATCGCCCACACGCCCGGTGCCGCGGTTTTGAAATGGTTGGTCGGGATGAAGCCGCGCTGATCGGTGGTAATCCCCACGCTTTCGAGGCCCAGACCTTGCGTGAAAGGACGGCGACCAATGGCGACCAGCACCACATCGGCTTCGAGGGTTTCGGGGTTACCCCCCTTAGCCGCTTCCAGCGAAAGGGTGACACCGGTCGCGCCCGTCTTGGCCGCGGTGACCTTGGTGCCCAGTTTGAAGGCAAAGCCCTGCTTGGCCAGAATCTTCTGGAAGCCCGTGGCGACTTCGGTGTCCATGCCCGGCGTGATGCGGTCGAGGAATTCCACCACCGTCACCTTGGCGCCGAGGCGACGCCACACCGAACCGAGTTCGAGGCCGATAATGCCCGCGCCCACAACGACGAGGTGCTTCGGCACCGCCGGCAGCGACAGGGCACCGGTCGAGTCCACGATCTGCTTCTGATCAACGGTGACACCCGGCAGCGGGGTCGGCTCAGAGCCCGTGGCGATGACGATATTTTTGGTGGTCAGGTGCTGGACCGAACCGTCCTGCGCCGTGACCGACACCTTGCCCTGACCTTCGATCTTGCCGAAGCCGACGAAGTAGGTGACCTTGTTCTTCTTCATCAGGAATTCGATGCCCTTGGTCAGGGCGGCCACGCTGTCCTGCTTGGCCTTCATCATCTGGACGAGGTTGAGCGTCGGCGCGGGGACCTCGATGCCGATGGTCTTGAATTCGTGCTGGGCGGCTTCGAACAGTTCCGAAGCGTGCAGCAGGGCCTTCGACGGCATACAGCCGACGTTCAGGCAGGTCCCGCCCAGAACGCCGCGCGATTCAACGATGGCGGTCTTGAGACCCAGTTGACCGGCGCGGATAGCGGCATTGTAGCCGCCGGGGCCGCCCCCGATGATGACGACGTCGAAGCTTTGGTCCTGAGACATGGCGATGGCCCTTAATTTAGCGCATAAGACTTCCTGCCCTGCCGTAAAATTCCAAGCGGCGGGGGTCAAGCCCTATGTGGGTATTTTGAGAGGAAACGCTAGTTTTCGTAAGCCAGATGGCGCTTTGGCAACGGGCGGCCGCGCGCCATCAGGATGATGAAGCCCAGCACCATGGCCACCAGAGTCAGCGTATAGCGCGGGTCCCAACCGGAGAGGATTTCGAGGATGCGGTCAAACAGGCCCGATCCCGCCTCGCCCTTGGTCAGGAAGGTCAGCACCACGTCGGCCACAAAGGCCGCGCCATAGGCCAGAGCCGCGCGCACATTGCCCTTGGCAAACAGAAACGCCGCGATCAGATAGAAGACGATCACCCCGCCCCACAGCCAGATGACCGGCTTGTTGTCGGTCTCTATGGCCGCGACGGCGGTTTCGCCCTGAATGGAGTCGGAGGGCACGGCCGTCACATCGGCTCCGTAGGAGTCATCGGCGCTCAGGATACTGGCCCCGCCGACATGCGTATCGACATCGGCCTGCCGCATGGAAACCTGCGGTGCATAGCTGGGGGTCAGGGCCGATTTGATGACCGGAAAGGCGATCCATCCGACATAGGCCACAACAATCAGGGCGATAAACCAACGCACGTACTTCATGGAAAAGCGCTCCGCAGAACAGGGTTAACGCTGTTTTAACCCATGCGGCGGGTCTTGCCTATGGCTTATTCGCCTGAGAGGAGGTGTCCGCCTCACCGATGGCGGCGGCGGCCAGTGTCGGATCGGCCTTCAGCTTTTCCAGCCCCCCCATATTGCGGTCGGCATAGGTGAGGACCTGATTATAGAAGTCGCGCGACCCGCAGGCCTGCGGTCCCTGACGGTTGGCGTCCTTGTAGAGCATAAGCGCCGTATCATAGGTCTGCTTATAGGCCGCGGCCGTCAGGTGCGGTGTTTCCGAGGCCGGAATGGCCAGCACGCGCTTCATGCGTTGCGCCGTGCGGGCATAGATGACGCAGGACTGCGACGCATAAACCATGTAGCGGTTCAGCACCTTGTCGCCTTTCAGCGTATAGTCTTCCTTGCTGAACTGATTGTCCACGCCGCCGCCCCCGGTGAAGAAGGCTGATCCGCCGCTGCCCGACATGCCATCCATGCCCGGCAGGGGGATTTCACGCATCATGGCCAGGGTTTGCGGCCGCCCCAGCTCACGCGCCACCATGATCCAGAAATCCGGCTGCCCCAGCAGGGCCTCTTCACGGCCATCCAGTTTGATATTGTCAGATTTGCGGATGTACATGTTCAGGAAGTCCTGAAACACATTCTGGATGCGCGATTTTTGCAGGCTGGTGAGGCTGACCGGTTCGCGCCCCATCTCCAGCGCCAGCCCGTAAGACAGCACATATTCCGCTTTCAGCTCCGTCGCCTTGTCGGCCATGTCGGCCATATCGCCGGTCATGGCGCGCTGGATGTGCGGCCAGGCCTTGCGCGACGCGGCGGAATTAAAGGTGCCCGCCTTGCTGTTGGTGGCGGCCTGCGCGACCGGGGACACCAGCAGACAAAAGGCGGCAGTGGCGGTCACAGCCGCGCGGAACAGAACAGACATGAAGGCTCCCCCTGACAGGAATAATTATATTTGGTTTTATTAAAGCGCATTCCGAAAAGTGTGCAACGGTTTTCGGAATCAAATGCGCGACACAACAAAATATTTGAGCCCTTCGGCGGCTCAACTGAGCCGACGAATGCTCTAAAACACGATTGCCCGTCCGGTTCAATTGGCTGGCGCGTCTGGCTTCCATAGTTTGTCCGACGCCCCCAACTGATAGCCGTAATAGAAGACGCGGCGCATCGAGTCCTTTTCAAAGGCCAGAAGCCCGCCTTCGATAAATTCATCCGGCAGGGCGACTTCGGATACGTCCATCTGGCTGCGCTGGGCGAAGGCATAGAGGCTGATCAAAGTCCCGCGCGCCTGCGCCTTGGTCAGGGTGTCGAGCGAGCGGCCCATGATTTCCAGCGCATTGTACGGAGTGATGGCAGGCTGCGGCGTAATCTTGCCATTGATGATGACATAGATATGCCCGCCACTGATCAGGCCTTTGGGCACGGTCCAGTTCATCATGGACTCGGGCAGGATGAAGAAGGGCAGGGTCACGCCGCCATCGACGTGCATTTCCTGAAACGGACGCGGACCGGTCGGCACGCCGTGCCCGCCCGGCACCGGTTCGACCGTGATCATCACCGGCGCGAAGGCGGCCGGGACCGAAGACGAGGCAACCAGCACCTGACGGATCAGGTCCATGGCCTCGCGCATCTTGCCGGCTGAGCCGTCGCGAACGGCAATGGCCGAGATTTCCCCCAGATCCCACAGCACGCCCGTCTGGGCATCGAGATTGGTCGTACCGACCAGCAAGCGCCGCCCTTTGAGGTGTTCGCGGGCAATATCGCGCACCATGGTCTCATCGACATAGGTGCTGACGAGCCCGTACAGGGCCTTCGAATCCAACACCCCCGGCGTGAACAGCGACAACAGTCCGCGTGACTTGGTCAGGCTGTCGGCCACGCCGCTGGTATAGGCGTCTTTCAGCTTCTCATCATAGGCGGAGCCCAGATAGGCGAAGGGCGCGATCAGAGCCCCCGTTGAAACCCCGGTGACCATGCGAAACTGCGGGCGGTCACCGCGCTTGCTCCATCCGGCCAGGACCCCGGCCCCGAAGGCGCCGTCTGCGCCGCCACCGGACAGGGCCAGCACGTCGAAGCGCTGCATCCCGTTCAGTTGCATGTCCTTGCGCGCATCGGCTTCGAGGCGGGCGGGAATATTGGGATCGGTGGCCGAAAAGCGCACATTGGGAAAACCCACCGGCTGATAGTCCGCCGCGCGTGGGTACTCCGTCTCGGTGCGCTGAAGCGTCAGACAGCCGCTCAGGCTAAAGGCCATAACGATCAGGACAAGACGTTTCAGCATGAGGCTCCCCTGTGGATAAACCGCGACTCTAAATAAAAGAAAAGCCGCCCCGTGGAACGGAACGGCTTTCCAATAGGTCACGTCCTCACGCGAAATTACACATCGAGGACGAAACGTTGCGGGTCTTCGAGCCCTTCCTTGACGCGGACGAGGAAGGTCACGGCTTCCTTGCCGTCCACGATGCGGTGATCGTAGGACAGGGCCAGGTACATCATCGGGCGGGCGACGATCTGACCGTTGACGACCATCGGGCGTTCCTTGATGGCGTGCATCCCCAGAATGCCGACCTGCGGCATGTTGAGGATCGGCGTGGACATCAGCGACCCATAGATGCCGCCATTGGTGATGGTGAAGGTGCCGCCTTGCAGCTGATCCAGCGACAGGGTGCCGTCACGCGCCTGCTTGCCCAGCGCGGCGATGCCCTTTTCGATACCGGCCAGCGACAGGTCATCGACGTCACGCAGGACCGGCACGACCAGACCCTTTTCCGTACCCACGGCGACGCCGAGGTCGTAGTGGTTCTTGTAGATGATATCCGTGCCTTCGATTTCGGCGTTGAGCGCCGGAATGTCCTTCAGGGCGGCGACGACGGCCTTGGCGAAGAAGGACATGAAGCCCAGCTTCACACCGTGGCGCTTTTCGAAGACGTCCTTATAGGCGTTGCGCAGGCTCATCACGGTGGACATGTCCACTTCGTTGAAGGTGGTGAGCTGAGCCGCGGTGTTTTGCGACTCCTTCAGACGGCGGGCAATGGTTTGACGCAGGCGGGTCATCTTGACGCGCTCTTCACGCGGGCCGACTTCGCGCGGGGCGACCGGAGCGGAGGGGGCTGCGGCCACCGGAGCCACGGCAACCGCCGCCGGGGTAGCCAGGGCCGCCAGGGCGTCGCCCTTGGTGATGCGGCCGTCTTTACCCGTACCGGCGATGCCGGCGGTGCTCAGGCCGGTTTCGGAGACGATGCGCTGAACGGCGGGCGACAGGTGCTCAGAGGCCTTTTGCGGGGCCGCAGCGGGGGCAGCCGCCGGAGCCGGAGCGGCAGCAGGGGCAGCGGCCACAGAACCCGCCGAAGCGCCCGCGGCGATGCGAGCAATGACCTGACCCGGCGTGACGGTCGCGCCGTCTGCGGCGACGATTTCCGCGATGACGCCATCGGCCGGAGAGGCCACTTCGACGGCGACCTTATCGGTTTCGATTTCGACGAGGATTTCGTCCTTCTTCACCGATTCGCCGACCTTCTTGGCCCAGCGCGAGATGGCGCCTTCGGCCACCGACTCGCCCATCACCGGGGTCTTGACGTCGAGCAGGGCACCGCTCGCCGCCGGGGCCGCAGCCGGCGTAGCGGCGGGGGCCGGAGCCGTGGCAGGCGCCGCCG
>NZ_JAIWNX010000186.1 GCF_020217185.1 Asticcacaulis sp. | reverse complement strand
AGCCCCTCGCCGGGCGGTGGCTTCGCCACCTTGGCCGCCGCCTCAATGGCGGCTTGAGCGGAATGATTCCAGTAGAAATCATTCCGCTCTAAACACCGACTACCGGAAACGAAAAACCCCCGCTTGATTGAAGCGGGGGTTTTGTTTTGTGGCTTAGCGCTTGTAGCGGCCCCAAAGTTTTTCAAACTTGAAGCCGGTCAGGTTTTCAACCACACGACGGCTTTCCTCCGATTCCGGCTCGGTTTCCCCGGCGCGCAGACGCTCCACTTCGTGGACGAGGATGCCGTGGGATGTGACGTTCAGGCCAAAGCGCCACGAAATGATCATACCCAGCACCATCACGACGATCGGACCGGCGATCAGGACCAGCACAATCGTATGGATGGCTTCCGGAGACTGCTGGATGACAACGGACGAATCCTTTGGTGCCGCCAGATAGCCACCCTGATTGATGATCCAGCCGGTCGCCACGATGGCCGCAGACTGCGCCACCTTACGCACCAGAGTCATGACACCGGCGAAGATGCCTTCGCGGCGCTGACCGGTCACGGCCTCGTCAATGTCAGGCAGATAGTTATAGACCGACCACGGCACAAAGTTCAGCGTGCCGCGACCCAGACCCGCCAGAATGATCGGCACGATCAGCCAGAAGGCGACGCCGAAATTGGAATGGCT
The DNA here is from genome assembly GCF_020217185.1 of Asticcacaulis sp. GTDB lineage: Bacteria > Pseudomonadota > Alphaproteobacteria > Caulobacterales > Caulobacteraceae > Asticcacaulis. Next base: position 14,533 of record NZ_JAIWNX010000186.1, on the reverse strand, counting down.
GAAGGCCGCAAACAGATTGCCATTCAGGCCTCCGAGGCCCGCCGCAATACCCGCGGGCTGGGTGAAGTAGAAGGCGAGGAACAGCAACAGCGCGGCGCCCACAAAGCTGATGGCGATGCGATAGGCCAGGGTCGGCCCCGTCTTGATCACCACCTGAATGGCGATCATCACCGAGACGAGCTGCGCAATGTACATCAGCGTCATCATACCCGAAATCAGCGTCGTGGTTTCGCCCTTGCTCAGCGTCGCCCCGGCCGCCAGAACGGTCGCCACAAACAGTGGGAAGGCAGTGTTGAAGATGTCCTGCGACAGGTATCCGCCCAGATAGATCGACAGGTGCTGACGAAAGGCGCGCAGTTTCAGCGTCGAGAACAGGTCGCGGAACATGTTGACCGGGATCATCAGCGCGGCGGCGGCATTGAAGGGTTGCGGCTGGATAAGCTTTTCATCTTCCGTGTACGGACGCTCCCACGAGAAGACAACCACCAGAATCACCACCAGCGAGAACAGCAGACCAAAAATGGTCGCCATGATCAGGAAGGTGTCTGGCGAATCCTTGCCCCCAAAATTGTCGATAATGAAGGTCGGCAGGTAGGAGGCGAGGATCGCAGACGACTGCGCAATGATCATGCGCGCGCCGGCGAACTTGGCTTTTTCCTTGTAATCCTTGGTCATTTCCGCGGCGAGCGTTTCCCACGGAATGAGGAACATGGTGTAGAGGAGTTCGAAGAAGATGAAGACGGAAAGATAGTACCAGAAGGTCTGTCCGGTCACGAACAACAGCGCGAAGGACGGCAGCAAGGGTATGGTGATCAGCAGGAAGATCTTGCGCCGGCCGATTTTACGACCCACCCAGGTATGGCGCAGATTGTCGGAGATATAGCCGATCAGCGGGCAGGTAATGGCTTCGAGCAGGCGCGGCAGGCCAAGGATAAACCCGGCATCAATGGCGCTCAGACCGCAGAAATTGGTGAAGAAATAAAACAGCCAGCCGGTGATGACGGCCTGAGCCCCGGCACCGAGCATATCGCCCGATCCCCAACCCCAGTAGTTGATCCAGCTTGGCTTACGCACCTGAGCCACTTCGGCCATATCGTTTCACTCCCAAAATCCGCCTCCCTTGCATAGCGGGGGAGGTATCGCCGTCTTGACGGCGACTGAAGGGGCTGATCATGCCGACCTAAACCCCACCGTCTTTTTTTGGCTCGCACCAAAAAATCCACTTCCCCTGAACCGGGGAGGTGCGTGTTAAATAAAGCGGTACAGGAACTCGCCCATGGTCAGCAGCGCCATGGCCTGACCAAACGGCATCGAGGTCAGCGGGATGTCCTTATATTCCTGAATGGAGTTGAACACCGGCGTGCCAAACGACACCTGGGTCAGTTCACCCGCGCTGTTGATATGGGCGCGCACGGCCTTGGCGGCCTTGATGCCAATGGCTTCATACTCACGCGAGATATAGCCCTTACGCACGGCCTTCAGGATACCATAGGCGAAACCCGCCGAGGCCGCGGCCTCTTCGTAGGAGGTTTCATCGTCAAGGATGGTGCGCCACAGGCCCGATGGGGCCTGAACTTTCGCAAGGGCTTTGACCTGTGCCTCCAGCGTCTCGATCAGGAACATACGGAAGGCGTCGTCCTTCGGCAGATTTAGAAGCTCGATAAATTCCGGGATGACAATGGTGACCCACGAATTGCCACGCCCCCACAGGGCGTTGGCGAAGTTGTGGCGACCATCAAAGGTCCAGCCGTGGAACCACAGGCCGGTCTTACGGTCGGTCAGGTACTTGATATGGATCAGGAACTGACGCTTGGCCTCTTCGACATAGTGCGGACGATTGAGCAGCAGGCCGATCTTGGCCAGCGGCACGACCGACATCATCAGCGTGTCATCCCACAGTTGCTGGTTATTGACGCTGTTATAGACGATGTGCTGGAAGCCACCTTCTTCCGTACGCGGAAGATCGTTATAGACCCACTCCGCCCACACATCGAGATAGGGCAGATAGCGGCGGTCGCCGGTGCGCTCAAACAGGTAGGCCAGCGTCAGGAAGGGCGCGACCGTATTGATATTACGCGACGGCGAGCCTTCCTTGAACCGGTCCTCGAACCAGTTGATCATGATGTCCCAGGCTTTTTTATCGCCGGTCATCTCCCAGACCTTGTACATGCCGTAAAGGCCGATGCCTTGCGTCCACTCAAAGCCATGCCAGGCCTTGGTGTCGATCACGCGACCATCGGTCAGGCGCAGCAGAAACTCACCCGACGTGTCCTCAATGTGGATCAGATTGTCGATCAACAGGTCGATGGCCCGGCGGTAATCGTCACGATCGGCATCCAGCGCCGCCGACTGATGTTGCAGCAGCGGATGGATGTTGAACGGATCGGTCGGGGTGAGGACCTGATTGTTCGTATTGACGGGCTTTTTGAGGATCTGAGCGGTCATGAGAGAGGGACTTCTTGGGAGGGAAGGTACTGTTAGCGTTGCAGTTTATTGGGTGCGGGCATGATGTCGAGGGGGACACTGGTGCGCGCGGTACGCAGGTTAACCAGTTGCACGGGCTCCAGCGCGTTTTCCGGCTTGCCATCGGTGGTGACGGCCAGAGCGATGGTGTTATCGCCATTGGGGTTTAGGATACCCGGCGGGATGACAAAGGTGCGCTGAGGGCCGATGTGGGCGATAAACTGCCCCATATTCCAGCCGTTGACGAAGATCAGCACACGGTTTTCACGGTCCGAGCGCGGCTGCGTCGTATCGCCGAAGCTGAGGCCAAGCTGCACATCGTGCCCCTTGGGCAGGTCGAGCCTGAACTGCGTGCGCAGCCAGTAGGTGCCCGGCGCGGGAGGCGCAGCAGTCTGACTTGCGCTCTCCCAAACGTCATTCTGGGTCGCGCAGCTCTGTCCCAAAACCGCGTCACACTTTTGGGGCTGCGCGAGCTTGCCCGGCAGATACCAGCCTTCGCGCTCACCATAGAGGCCGCCATTGTTCAGAGGACCGCGGACGAGGTCGGCGATCTGTTCGCCGCCTTTATTGCCCTGAATGCGCCATTCGATCGGCACCGCAAAACGGCGACCGGCGCGCGTGGTCAGCGATGCGGCGATCAGGCCGCGCGCTTCGCGGTGGGCGTCATCGGCCATCAGGTCCCAGTTGTGCGAATTGTTGCGCACCATGACCGAAATGACGTGCTCACCGGGCGTCAGCTTGTCGAGCTTGAACTTCACGCTGTCGGTGGTTTCGGGGAACTGACGGCCCGTATCGTGTTCGTGCTGGCCAATATATTTGCCATCGACCCACACCTGAATCATGCCGGCCCCGCCCGCGCCGTAGAACAGCTCAAGCTGATCCGCCGTCTGATCGGTAATCTTCACGCGCCCGCGATACCAGACATCGCCGTGGTGGAAACCGTAATCGCTCATGCTGAGCGTTGGCTGACCGCGTTCGGTGGTCGTCCAGGTCTGGGCCGCCGTCGGGCGGTTATCGGCCTTGACCCACTGGCTGTCGTCAAAGCCCGGTTGCGCTTCTGGGCTGTCCATGCGGCGCGTCCACGCCACCTGCGCGAGGTCCGGCAAGGTCACCTTTTCCGGACGCGGCAGGGGCTGGGTGCTGAACAGGCTGCCGTCGTTTTGCGCCGTGACGGCGACCGGTTCGCCATTGAAGGTGACGCTTTCAACCGACTTCGGTCCCCAGATCGTCAGGGCCGATTCCGTCATGGTGTCGCCCAGCAGGTCGAGCTTGCCGCCTGAAAGCCTGGCTTCGCGTACCAGAGCCGCCGTCATTTGCAGCACCGGGCCTTCCGCCGTCTCCTGACGCCAGAAATTGAAACTGGTCGGCTCATCGGCGATCAGCAGCAGCAGCGGCGCACGGCCACCCCCGGTGATGCGCAGACGGATCAGGCCACTATGCGTATAGCTGATCTTCAGATCGCCAGTTTTGGCATCGAACTTCGTCGTCGCCTGACCCGACAGAAGCTCGACCTTCGGCGCTTGCGAGAAGCGCAGGACGGTTTCGCCCGCCTCCCCGACACGGCCATGCAGCAGCGCGATGTCCTGTTCACCAGTCTGGAAATGCGTCTGGATTTCCGAGTTGGAATAGACGAGATGCTGACGCTCCATCGCGTAGGACGCCAGCAGCATCTTGGCGTCCTGACCATTGACGCGCACCGGGATGGTATAGGTGCCGTCCTTGGTCGTCAGCTCAAACGTGGCACTGTCGTCGGTCAGGGCATCGGACGGGTTATGAACCGCAAACAGGATGTGGGTCTTCAGCGTCGGATTGATGTTGTGATAGACCTTGATCTTATCGTTCGAGGGCTTGAGCACCGGGCCCTTGTCCATTTCGGCCAGCACCTGTTCCGCCGCCTGAACGAACATGCCCTGCTGCTTCAGCGCATAGGCCTTTTCACGCAGGCCCCGGTCTTCGGAAATGGCCGCGCCATAGTCGTAGGAGGTGTAGACAACCGGCCCGGCCAGCCAGCCCCACGAAGTGCCGCCAAACGTCATATAGACGTTGTGGATGGTGATGCGGTTGATCAGGTTGGTGCCGTAGAAGACGCGCTGATAGCCCTTGCCCTGACGCTTGGCCGTACACTCATAGGTGCCGTTCGAGCCCCAGTAATCGAACCAGCCGCCGCCCAGCTCGGCTGCAAAACCGGGCGTTTTGGGCGAAGACAGCGAGCCGATGCGCGGCGGCGTCGTGCCATAGATGCCCCAGTCGGGCGCCTTGTTGGGACCGGACGGATCAGCATGAACATTACAGGTGCCGCCCGGATAGCCGTCAAAGGCATAGATGTCCGTCGGCCCCGGATTGGCCCACGGCGCGGTTGAATCCTTCGGCGTCCAGTCGGGCAGACGCCCGGCTGCATTATGGAAGAAGGGCACGCTGATGCCGTCGGCGCGCGCCTTTTTGGCCAGATGCTCCATCTGACGCACGTGCTTGGGCTCGACCTTGCCCAGCTCGTTTTCGAGCTGATAAGCGATGACATTGCCGGTGCCGTTGGTGATCTGATGCCGCGCAATGATGGCGTTGATCTGCGTCATCCACTCATCGGTGGCGGCCAGAAACAGCGGGTCATCGGTGCGGGCTTCGGCGCGCTGACGCAACAGCCAGCCGGGGAAGCCCCCGCCGGTCAGTTCGGCATTCACATAGGGGCCGGTGCGGGCAATGACGTACATGCCCTCTTCTTCGGCGATTTCGATGGCGCGTTCGACATTGCGGATGCCGGTAAAATCATAAACGCCCGGTGCCGGCGAGTGGTAGCCCCAGTTGAAATAGAAGGCGACGCCGTTGAAGCCCGACGCTTTCATCTTTTGCAGCACGTCGCGCCACAGGGACGGATTGGGCAGGCGGAAGGGGTGCACTTCGCCCGACCACACCATGATGCGCTTGCCATCGACCATCAGGGAGTGTTCGTCCCAGGTGACTTTTTTCGGCGGGTTTTTAGGCTTGGTGGCTTCGGCCAGAGCCTTCGGGTCTTCGGACAGGACGGTGAAGTGACGCACCACGCCCGACACGCCGCCGATTTCCTTCTTCGGCGTCCAGGTTTTGAAATTATCGTGGCTGTCGGAATACCAGTAGCGCTTGGTGATATAGTCGTCGAAATAGATGCGCCACCCGCCATCAGGAAGCTTCACCAGCGCCTGACCTTCGCGCCAGTCGCCCCACCCGGCCCAGTCACCCTTTTTCTCGATTTTCCACGGGCCGTAGAGCGATTTGGCCGTGGCCAGTTCGATGAATTTGGTCGTCTCGTTCTTGACGAAGGCGGTGTAGCCCTTGTCGGTGGCCACCACAAAGGTGTCGATATAGTTGCCTTGCAGGCCCTGCATCGGCTTGGGCGCCGACCATTGCGAGAAATCAGAGTTGGGCTCGATCACATAGGCCCCGAACGGCCCCTTGGTGCCGCCCTTAGACAGGGACACGACGACCTTCAGGCTGCCGTCCTTGTCGCGGAACCATTCGGGTGCCCAGGTATTGGTGACGCCCGGCAGGTCGATCTTGACCTCGCGCACCAGCTCCCAGCTTTTCAGGTCTTTCGAGCGGGTGATCCCGAAATCCGAGCCGTCCCAGTTGGTGGTATAGACGACGTAATAATAGCCGTCCGTATGGCGGATGATCGACGGGTCGCGCAGCAAACCCTTTTGCGGCGTATAGACCTCAGAGCCCAGCGTCCTGAACGTTACGCCATCGGCGGAGGTGAACAGGCTGAGGGTATTTTGTGAGGTGGCCATAAAGGCCGACATCAGGAAGACGTTTTGCGCTTTGGCGGCGTCACTGGCGGCCTGCGCCTGCTTTTGCGCATCGGAGCCCTGCGGAATCCCCAGTTCCTGTGCCGTCGCGCCAAAGGCCAGCAGGGCACCGGCGGCGGCGATCAGACCGATTTGCGACACACGCGAAAGAGCTGCCATGCGGAAAAGCTTCCGGCGCAGCGGTTTCTGGTTGGGCATCGGGGGTCCTCTTTTTGGGGTTCCTCTGAGACAGCGCCGTGGCCGGGATCTTCAGATCGGCGGGTCTTGGACGCCCGCGCAGCGACGGCCAGCGGCGGCTGGTGCGTTAAGATGACATTGACGACGGGCCATATCAATGAAAAAATATCACAAACGAGCACATAAAGGCCAATTATGATCAGAAAAAACGCCATTATGATCAAAAGCAATCAGGGAAATGAGACTCGCACGCGGCTGCGCGCCCTTGTTCTGACTCTGGCCCTAAGTTTAGGCGGAACATCCGTCATGGCCCAGATCGCCGCTTCGGAGGCCTCCGTGACGCCCCTGCCCCAGCGCTTCCTGCTCGACCCCGCCCTGAAAGCCGATGCGACGGCTGTGCGGGTGACCCCCGACATGACCTATGACGCAACCCGCGGCTATGGCTTTACCAATACACGCGACGGCAACGAAATGGCGCTGGCCGTGAAGGCCGTCCCCGGTGATTACCGTGTGCGCGTGACTCTGGGCACGAAAAAGGCGGACAGCCGCACCTCGATCTGGGCCGAAGACCGGCGGCTGATGCTGGCCCCGGTGGTGCTGAAAAAGGGGGAGACGAAGACGGTCGAATTTATCGTCAATGTACGCGACGCCGCGGTCGTCACCTCCGAACAGGACGCCAAGGGCAAGGTGCCGCGCGTCGGTCTGCGCGGCGATGAAGACATCGGCCGCACCTGGGACGATAAGCTGACGGTCGCGTTTTCAGGCCCCTCACCCGCCGTGCAAAGCGTTGAGATCACCCCTATCAAGGCGCGGCGTATTCTGATTGCCGGGGATTCGACCGTCACCGATCAGGCCGGCACCGACTACGCTTCCTGGGGGCAGATGCTACCGCGCTTTCTGGCCAGCGACGTCTCCGTCGCCAATCACGCGCGCTCCGGCGAGACGATGAAGTCGTTCGTCACCTCCCTGCGCTGGGACAAGCTTCTGAGCGATCTGCGCGCGGGCGATGTGGTGCTGATACAGTTCGGCCATAATGACCAGAAGAAGCAATGGCCGCGCACCTATGTCGATGCCGAACACTCATATCCCGCCTGGCTGAAGGCCTTTGCAACGGACGCGCAGACGCGCGGGGCGAAGGTGGTGCTGATTTCGCCGGTGTCGCGTCGCTCGTTTGAAAACGGCAAGATCACCAATACGCTGGCGGGCTATGACGACGCGGTGCGCAAGGTGGCGGCCGAGTTGAACGTGCCGTTTATCGACCTGACCGCGAAGACGAAGACGCTCTATGAGGCGCTGGGGCCTGAGATTAGTCCGCTGGCCTTTGGCAACAACGGTCAGGACAAGACCCATCACAATGCCTACGGCGCCTATCAGATCGCCAATTACGTGGCGCAGGTGATCACCGCTCCGCAGAGCGGGCTGGGCCTCAAGGCCGCGCCCGATTTCACCGCCTTCGATCCGGCCCATCCCGCCGATCCGAAGCACTATGACCTCACCCCCGCCGACTGGCCCGTCATGCGCGAGGCCCCGGCAAAGATTTCAGGGAACTAAACCTCATGACCCAGATTCACGCCTTCAAAATGCAGCTCAAGCCGGGCTTTGAGGCCGAATACCAGAAGCGCCACGATGAAATCTGGCCGGAACTGTCCGACCTTTTGCACGAGGCCGGGGTATCGGACTATTCGATCTTCCTCGACCCGGAAACCCTGACCCTGTTTGGCGTCCTGCGCCGTACAGACGATCACACCATGGCCGACCTGCCCGCCCATCCGGTGATGAAAAAATGGTGGGCCTATATGGCCGACATCATGGACTCAAACCCCGACAATTCGCCGGTGGCCAAGGATTTGAAGCCGGTTTTTTATATGGCGTAACAAACGATTGGCGGAGCGCGCCGCCAACATCCTTGTAAATTTACCGATAGATGGTAAATTTACAAGGATGATTACACGCCACTTACAGTCAACGCTCATAACTCTCCTTGCCGAATATCCGGCGGTCGTGCTGTTAGGCCCGCGTCAGATCGGTAAGACGACGCTGGCCGTCAATCTGGGCGACGAACTGAACGGCATCTATCGTGACCTTGAACGACCGCGCGATCTGGATCAGGTGCGCGATATCGAGTTGTTTCAGGCGCAGTATCCGGAACGGCTCCTTATTCTCGATGAGGTCCAGCGCGCGCCGGAGATTTTCGCCCCCTTGCGCGGCGTTATTGATCGCCGTCGCCGCGACGGCCAGCGCAGCGGACAATTCCTGTTCCTCGGCTCGGCCTCCCTAGAGTTGCTGGGTCAGACCAGCGAAAGTCTGGCCGGGCGCATGGCCTATGCCGAGCTTTCAGGCATTAACGCGCTTGAACTCGCCTCAGCCGCCGCGCAAGATCTAAATCCGCTGTGGGTACGCGGCGGTTATCCGGACAGCCTGACCGCTCGCAGCGAAGCGATAAGTCTGAAATGGCGGCTCGATCTTATTCGCACCTATCTGGAGCGCGACGTGCCGCAATTTGGGTTTCGCGTGCCCGCCGAAACCCTTCGCCGCTTCTGGACCATGCTGGCTCACCATCAGGGCGGCCTGTTTAACGCCTCAAGCCTTGGCGAAGGGCTGGGCCTGAGTGGACAGACCGTATCGCGCTATCTCGACATACTGGTGGATCTGCTGCTGGTGCGCCGCCTTGAGCCCTGGTACGCAAATATCGGCAAGCGGCTGGTCAAATCCCCCAAGGTCTATATCCGCGACAGCGGCTTGCTGCACGCTCTGCTGGCTATCGAAGACACCGACAGCCTTCTGAGCCATCCGGTTATTGGAGCAAGCTGGGAAGGGTTTGTCGTCGAAAACCTGCTCAGTTGCCTGTCGGCATCACTGTGGCAGCCCTACTTCTACCGCACGCAGGCCGGAGCCGAAATCGACCTCGTGCTGGTCAGGGCGGGCAAGCCTGAGGTCGCCATTGAAGTTAAACGCGCCTCAGCGCCGAAGGCGCAAAGAGGCTTTCATCAGGCCTGCGACGATCTGGGCATAACCCATCGCTACATCGTCTATCCGGGCGACGAGGCCTACCGCCTTAGCACGAGCGATATCTGGGTGACGCCTTTGACGACGCTGATGTCAACCCTAAGGGACCGTAGAGGTCTGTCCTTTGGATAAAGGCCTCAGACGACTTCCGAGGCCTTGCGGTCTTCGGCGGTGACCTGGGCGATGCGCACCTCGATACCGGCGTGTTCCAGCCATTCGCGCGCGGCGTCGCTCAGCCCTTCATCGGTAATCACCACGTCAATCGCCGTCAGCGGGCACACCGACAGCGAGGCCGGGGCGTCGATTTTGGAGGAATCGGCCAGAACGATCACCTGATCGGCGCGCTCCATCAGACGGCGCTCGGACTGCACCAGCAGGGTGTCCGACTGCATCAGGCCGTTGCGCGTCAGGGCCTGACAACCAATGAACATCTTGGCCGCCGAGAAGTTCTGCAACATGCCATCCTCATACGGGTTGAGGATGATGCGCTGTTCGCGGAACAGTTCGCCGCCCGGCAGGGTGACCTTCACCTTTGAACGATCGAGCAGACATTGCAGGATGGGAATGGAGGTGGTGAGCACATGATAGGGCTCATTGGCCATCATATTGGCCATGGTGTAGGTGGTCGAGCCGCCGTCGATAATCATCGAAATGCCGGGCTTCAGGAAGTCGAGCGCGGCGCGGGCAATGGCGCGTTTGACCGGCGCATTGACGATGGTCGAGGCCAGAAAGCTCGATTGCCCGATCAGGCTGTCGGTCTGAAACTCCGGCGTCTTGGGTTCGGCCTTGGCCGTGAAGTGCTTGCCTTCAATGCGCATGGCCCCGCCGCGCACGCGCAGCAGATGCCCCAGTTCGTGCAACTCATTGAGGTCGCGGCGGATCGTCGCCGGTGACACGCCCAGACGCGCCGTCAGCTCATCGACCGAGGTCACGCGGTCCGGATTGAGTTCGTCGATGATCAGCTTCCAGCGATCCTGAAGGTGCATATGGCCCGCCCTGCGTTTCTGTGTAACGACCCTTATACGCGCGGCCGGTCCCGGCCCTACGCGATTGATGATCGAATGTGATTGATTCTTATAGGGCGCATTCCACATGGTGGGAAGCACCTTTTTTGGGTAGGGGCTTCAATCGTTTTCCATCGCCTTTAACCAGGCGGCGCGGTAGGCACGTATGGCCTCAACGCCCTGCGGTTCGACGGGCTTATAGGCCGGCACCGGCGGCACATGATCGCTGAAAAAGGCCATGGCCCCGGCGCCGCGCGTCACCCCGGACGAGGTTTCGCAGACGAGTACGGGGGCGTCGCGCATGGCGGCCAGAAGGGTGCAGAAGGCGGCATTATGCGCCGCCGGGCCTTCGATCAGCAGGGGCCGATCCGCGGGCGCGATCATATCAAGCGAGGTCACCGCGATAAGAGCCACATAGATCAGGCCCAGTGCGGCGCGCGTTTGCGGCGTATCGGTTTCAAGCCCGACGATTTCGCCGCGCCGTCCGGGAAAGGGCCCGCCGGCATCAACGAAGCTCGGCAAGGCCATGGCCCCTGAGCCGATCACCTCAAGAACCGTGTCGAGCGTCACCGGCACATCGACATGACCATTGGTGATCAGCTCCAAAGCCCGCCCGCCCATAAAGCGCGCACAGGGCACCGCACGGCCATAGACGTCGATATTGACGAGGCAGTCGCGATCCGGCCGCAGGCTGTCCGACACGGCGGCGGGCGCAATACCGGGGGCCATGGCAACATACCAGGTGCCGGTCGTCAGTATGACCGGTAATACCGCCGCCTCATCGTGCTGATGGCGCGCAATGACCAGCGCCAGAGCGGCGTTGGAATCGTGCAGCCCCACATGCACCTGACAGTCGGGGCTTAAGCCCACGGCCTCGGCGATTTCGGGGCGCAACGGCCCGGCCTTTTCCCACGCCGATCGTAGCGGCGCAAAGCGTTCTGCCCAGCCCTCAGAAACTGCCAGACTGGAGAAGGTGCCCTGTGTCGGGTTCCACAGGTCGGTGTGACAACCCAGTGATGTGACCTCCGAGCACAGTACGCCCGACAGCCGCCACGTCCAGTACTGTGCGTAGGAGAGGATATAACGCACACGCTCAAAGAATTTGGGGTCGCGCCGCGCGTGCCAGAAGATTTGCGCCCCCAGATTCAGCCCGTTGGGCAGAAGCGGCGACAGGGTTTCCTCAAAGGCCGGGCGCACCCGCTGATAGGCGCGTTCATAGGGCAGCGGGATCGAGGCTTCGTAGTCCTGAATGGGTTGCAGCAACTGCTCATCGGCGCTGAGGAAGGCGCAACCGGCCCCGTGCGCGACGGGGATGATGCGCTCGATGCGGTAGCGCTGCGACAGGCGCTTCAGCTCGCTCAGGCACCACGCAAACAGGGTATCGACATCGAAGGCCGCATAGAGCCGCGTATGCAGGTGCGGCGTCTTGAACGTCGTACGGCTGAGGATCTGGCCTTCGGCGTCGATGACGCTCAGCTTGGCATTGGTTTTGCCGACATCAAAGACCACGCAGACGCCCTCGCCCGTCACGGCGGCGCGCGTATGGCCCCCGGAGACTCCCGTCATCGCGTAACCGTCCGCCGACGGAACCGTCTCCGTCACGGGGCTTACCGACACGTCTCTCAGGCTATTGCGCACCCTTCACTCCCGACCTCAGCCGCTCTTTCGTGAGCGAACGGGAGCCCAATACCGGCTTTCCCGTCCATTGCCGATCATTATTGATCGAAAATTAGCAACAGAGATTGTTTTCCGCCGCTATTTCCGTTAGTCTCCCACCCTATAAGAAAAGCGCGTCTGCGCCCACAAAAAACAGGTTGAGGGGTTGTTTCCCCGCGCTCTCATATATGGCGTGGCGTGCGCGCCACATCCAGACCGTTCTCCAGATCAGGATGCTTCCGATGGAAACATCCTGATCTGGATTTGATCCTGGCCCCTCGCCGGGCGGTGGCTTCGCCACCTTGGCCGCCGCCGCAATGGCGGCTTGAGCGGAATGATTTCGAAAGAAACCATTCCACTTTGAACAGTCTGTTGATTTGACTCTGTCCGTCTTTTAACCCTATCTGGAGGCCCATGTGCTGAAGGAATGGACACCCCGAATGGGCTATGTCGCCGTCAAAAAGACCCAGTCGGCCCTGCCGCAGGACATTATTGATCGGGAGAATGCGCGGCTGATGGCGGCGCATATGGCCGATTATGAAGCTCTGGGCGTCAGATTGGCGCGCGTGGGGGTCGATATCGAGCACGTGGTCGATCGCCTGATGACGCTTGAGGTCGGCATCCCGAGCTGGGGCATGGTGTCGGGCGGTACGCGCTTTGCCCGCTTCCCCATGCCGGGTGAGCCCACCAATATTCTGGAAAAGATCGAAGACTGCGCTGCCGTGCATCAGGTGTCGGGCCTGACGCCGCGCATCTCACTGCATTTTCCGTGGGACAAGGCCAACGATATCGACGAGGTGCGCGACTTTGCCCACGCCTACGGGATGGGCTTTGACGCGGTCAATTCCAACACCTTTCAGGATCAGCCGGGGCAGCGGCTGTCCTATAAGTACGGCTCGCTGACCCATTCAGATCCCGCCACCCGTGCGCAGGCCATCGAGCACAATCTCGAATGTATCGAGATCGGCGACCGGCTGGGCGCCAAGGCCCTGACCGTGTGGATCGGCGACGGCTCGAACTTTGCCGGTCAGAACGAGTTTGCCGACACACTGGAGCGCTATCTGGAGAGCATGAAGGCGATCTATGCCGCCCTGCCGCACGACTGGCGGCTGTTTATCGAGCACAAGCTCTATGAGCCGGCCTTCTACGCAACCGTCATTCAGGACTGGGGAACCTCCATCCTCTGTGCGCAGACGCTGGGCCCCAAGGCGCAGTGTCTGGTCGATCTCGGCCACCACGCGCCGACGGTGAATATCGAGCTGATCGTGGCGCGGCTGGCGCAGTTCGGCAAGCTGGGCGGCTTCCACTTCAACGACTCCAAATACGGCGACGATGACCTCGACGCCGGGTCGCTCAACCCCTTCCAGCTCTTCCTGATCTTCAACGAACTGGTCTATGCCGAAACGCGCGCCAAGGGGCAGTTCAATCCGGCCTATATGATGGATCAGTCGCACAACGTGACCGACCCTATTGAGAGCCTGCTCAATTCGGCGCGCGCCATTGCCGGGGCCTATGTCAAGGCGCTGATCGTTGATCGCAAGGCACTGAAAGAGCATCAGGCCAATAACGACGTGATGATGGCCCACCATTGCCTGCGTATGGCCTATGAGACGGATGTGCGCCCGGCTCTGGCCATGGCGCGTCTGCGTAAGGGCGGGGCCATTGACCCCATGCTGGCCTTCCGCGCCACCGGCTACCGCGCCGAAAAAGCCAAGGTACGCAAAACCCGCGCGGCGCACGGCGGCGGAATCGTCTGATTCGCGCGTATAATCGGCACAACCCTTTCAGAGATTTCGCATGAGCCTTTCGCGTCGTCAGTGGCTGGCCTCCGGTCTGGCCGCCTCAGCCTCTTCCTCGCTTCTGGCCCCTTCGCTGTTTGCGGCCGAGGCGGGTGAGCTGATCTATGCCAATCCGCTGAAGGCCGCTACCGATGTGGCAAAGTTCAAAATGGAAGGCGATGCCAAGGTCGATTTCCCCAATGGCCGCATGCAGTTGAGCGCGCTGCGTGATGCCGCCGAAGGACAGGCCTCGAACTTTGTCTTTTGGTGCCCGGAAATCTTTCCTGATCATGTCGAGATCAGCTGGAACTTCTGGCCGCTGAAAGAGCCCGGCCTGTGCATCCTGTTTTTTGCCGCCGGCGGGGTGAATGGCGAGCATATTCTTTCGCCCAAGCTGAAAGCCCGCGCCGGCATCTACGACCAATATACCAAGAGCGACGTCAAGGCCTTGCAGATCTCCTATTTCCGCCGCCGCTGGGAGGAGGAACGCGCCTTCCACCTGGCCAATCTGCGCTACGCACCGGGCTTTGAGATGCTGGCGCAGGGGGCGGACCCCCTCCCCGATGTCGAAGATGCCCGCCCGCCTTACCGCATCAAAATCCGCAAGTCGGAGGCCAGTGTGGCCTTCACCATCAACGACCTGCCCGTCGTCAACTGGACCGGGGCCGCG
>NZ_JAIWNX010000185.1 GCF_020217185.1 Asticcacaulis sp. | reverse complement strand
GATCGCCAATGGCCCACCGGCGGCAGCATCGGCTTTCGTCAGATGGCTCCGCTGGTCGCCGAATATGCCGATCTCGAAGTGCGCAAATTCAAGGCTTAAGCGCGTCCCTCAGCCACTGTTCGTAGTCGGCGCTGGCCCACTCGATGCGCGTGGCGATCAGTTCCGGCACCTCGTAGCTATGGGCGGCCTTTACCGCCGCCGCCAGCGCCGGGAGTTTGTCGCGCAGGGTCTTGATCGTCAGGCCGATCTCATCGGCCGTTTCCACCTTCCCCTGCCATACATAGGTCGAGCGCAGCGGTGCACACTGCACACAGGCCGCCAGCTTCTGCGTTACCAGAAGCTCCGCGATGCGTTCGGCCTCATTGGCATCGGCACAGGTGATGGAAACGGTCATAAGATCGGTCATAGACAGGTTATAGCCCGCCATCTGCCTCTGCCAAAGCCCTTAGAGGCGTGAGGACTGAGACGCCTTTGACCGCTTGGCTGCATCTTCTGGGCGGCGGCGTGGCGCGCGATGGCCCAGCCGCACATAGTGGCGGAAGGTTTCGGCATAGGACGGCAGGGTGGCGACGCTGACGCCGATCAGGTCAGCCAGCCAGTCGCCGACACTGGCGCTGCGTCCGGTAAAGAGTTGCGCCACCTCGATCAGCGCCCCGAGCACCAGCACCCCCAGAGCCAGGTCTGTGCGCCGCACGCGCGGAAAGGCCAGTTGCAGCATCAGCGTCAGGGCAAAGAAGGCGATGATGTGCGCTTCCTTGTCGGTCAGACCAAAAGCCTGTTCGGCACCGGAAAACGGCCCCAGCACCAGCACCGCGACCGTCACCGTGAGCAGGGCCAGGCAGATACGGATGTACAGCAAGGCTTTCTGTGCGCGTGACATGGCGACCTCTCGTTTGCGTCTGCACCCTAAGCGCGCAGGGTAAACAAAAGGATGGCAAAACGCGTTAATACCCACTGATCGCATTAATCACGCACGCATCGACGCTTATTTAACCCTGCGCAGCTAGGGTGCGTGGAACTCCACACGCCGGAACCCTGTATGCGCCCTGATACTGCGAAGCTGAACACGCCCTCGAAAGCCTCCAAACCCGCAAACGACGGCGGCCTTCTGTGCGCGCTGGACACCCACGCGGTCATCGAAGCCAAGATGCCGCTGAAATGGACACTGCTGGGCCTGTTTATCTCTTGCAGCGGTTTCTGGGCATTGGTGGCGGGTCTGGCGACCCGGCACTAGATGATTAGTCCCTCGCCGGGCGGTGGCTCCGCCACCTTGGCCGCCGCTCAATGGCGGCTTGAGCGAAATAAATCATTTCGCTCTACATCTCCCTAGCTGTCACTGACTTCGCTCAGCCGCTTAGCCGCTTCTGCCGCCAGCTTGACGTCCTGTGCGCGCGAAATGGGGGCCACGACGATACCCGACGGCGTGGACACGACCATAATGTCATCGAGCCCGATAATGGCCACAGGCGGCCCTTCGGCGCGGATCAGGCAGTTGTGGGCATCGATCAGGATGGTGCGCCCCTGCGCATGGTTGCCGACGTCATCCTTGGCCCCCAGACGCCACAGTTCACTGAACCCGCCCACGTCCGCCCAGCCAATATCACAAGGGGCCGTCGCGGCGCGTGAGGTGCGCTCCATCACCGCATAGTCGATGGAGATAGAAGGACAGAGTTTGAAACCTTCCGGGTCAAGCGTGCGGGTCACGCCCTGCGTCGCGGCCTTGTCGAAAGCCTGCTGCGTGGCAGTGAGGACATCCGGCTCATATCGGTTCAGCTCCTCCAGCATCACCTGCGGTGAGAAGAGAAAGATACCGGCATTCCAGTCATAGCCGCCATCGGCGACATAGCTTTGGGCGGTTTCAAAGTTTGGCTTTTCGAGGAAGCGACGGATACCATAGACGCCCTCGGCCAGCCGCTCGCCGCGCTGGATGTAGCCGAAGCCCGTCTCCGGAGCGGTGGGGGTGATGCCAAAGGTGACGATGCGGTCCGTGGCCGTCGCGGCGGCCCGGTCAAGGGCGTCGCGGAACACCTCCGGCTTTGAGATCATGTGATCGGCAGGCACCAGCAGAACCAGCGCCTCCGGGTCGATCTCCAGACCGATCAGGGCCGCCACCGCCGCCACCGCCGCCGTATTACGCGCAAAGGGTTCGAGCACGACCGCCTGCGGCGTGAGGTCAATGGCCTCAAGCTGCGCCGTCGCCAGCGCTTCGTGGCTTTTGCCGCAAATGACCACAGGTTTCAGAAACCCTGCCCCCGACAGACGCAGCGCCGTTTCCTGAATCATGGTGTGCTGGGTGGCCAGCGCGTGAAACTGCTTGGGCTGTTCAGGCGTGGACAGGGGCCACAGGCGCGTACCCGACCCGCCCGACATGATGACCGGTAAGATTTTCATAAATCATCCTTGGAATACAAACTGTTTCCGGACAGGTGAGCGACTATGCGCCGACGAATACCGGTTAGGCAACTGGATGACGGACTTTACCGGGATAGGGCTGTAAAAAGTCAAGACCTCCGGTGATACCGGAGGTCTTGTAAGATGGGGACAGCCTTTAGGAAATATCAGTAACGATAGTGTTCCGGCTTGAACGGGCCTTCGACCGGCACGCCGATATAGTCGGCCTGTTCCGCATTGAGCGTCGTCAGCTTGGCCCCCAGCTTTTCGAGGTGCAGCAGGGCGACCTTTTCGTCGAGCTTCTTCGGCAGGGTATAGACCTGCTTGTCATAGGCCTTGTTGTTGGTCCACAACTCGATCTGCGCCAGGGTCTGGTTGGTGAACGAGGCCGACATGACGAAGGACGGGTGGCCGGTGGCGTTGCCGAGATTGACCAGACGCCCTTCCGACAGGACGATGATCTTCTTGCCATCCGGAAATTCCACGTGGTGGACCTGCGGCTTGATCTCGTCCCACTTGTAGTTGCGCAAGGAGGCGACCTGAATTTCCGAGTCGAAGTGACCGATGTTACAGACGATGGCGTTGTGCTTCATCTCGCGCATGTGCTCAAGGCGCAGGACGTCCTTGTTGCCGGTGGCGGTGACGAAGATATCGCCGACCTTGGCCACCTCTTCGACGGTGCGGACTTCGTAGCCTTCCATGGCGGCCTGAAGGGCGCAGATAGGGTCGATTTCGGTGACGATGACGCGCGCCCCGCCATTGCGCAGCGACGCGGCCGAACCCTTGCCCACATCGCCATA
Organism: Asticcacaulis sp.; assembly: GCF_020217185.1. GTDB lineage: Bacteria > Pseudomonadota > Alphaproteobacteria > Caulobacterales > Caulobacteraceae > Asticcacaulis. The sequence continues at coordinate 6,809 of NZ_JAIWNX010000185.1, read as the reverse complement.
GCCGAGGACGACCGCGACCTTACCGGCCAGCATGACGTCGGTGGCGCGGCGGATGGCATCGACCAGCGATTCACGGCAGCCATAGAGGTTGTCGAACTTCGACTTGGTCACCGAGTCGTTGACGTTGATCGCCGGGAAGGGCAGCTCGCCCTTCTGCGCCATGGCGTACAGGCGGTGGACACCCGTGGTGGTTTCCTCAGACACGCCGGTGATGGCGTCGCGGATGGCCGAATAGAAGCCCGGCTTTTCCTTCAGATAACGCTTCATGACCTTATAGAGGGCTTCTTCTTCCTCATTGGTCGGGTTGTCGAGGATCGAAGCGTCCTTTTCGGCCTTCGGCCCCAGCACGGTCAGCAGGGTCGCATCGCCGCCGTCATCGAGGATCAGGTTCGGATAGCCGCCGTCGTGCCATTCGAAGATCTTGTGCGCGTAGTCCCAGTATTCTTCGAGGGTTTCACCCTTGATCGCAAAGACCGGCGTGCCCTTGGCGGCGATGGCGGCGGCGGCGTGGTCCTGCGTCGAGAAAATGTTGCACGAGGCCCAGCGCACCTCGGCCCCCAGCGCCTGAAGCGTCTCGATCAGCACGCCCGTCTGGATGGTCATGTGCAGCGAACCGGCGATGCGCGCGCCTTTCAGCGGCTGCGACGGACCGTATTCTTCGCGCGTCGCCATCAGGCCCGGCATTTCGCCTTCGGCGATGTCGAGTTCCTTGCGGCCCCAGTCAGCGAGGGACAGGTCTTTTACAATAAAGTCTTGAGCGGCCATAGGGGTGCATCCATAGTTTCAAATGTTGCCGTCTTATAGCGGGCCACGGCGCCGGATGCAATCAAGATATAAAGATGTCTTTATATGGATGAAAAAAATAGACTCCCACGACCTTGACTTACACGGCAATAAAAGCGCTTATTGAACGTCGTTCAAGTTGATTTTGGAGGGAGGGATGAAAAAGGGACTCCTATTCGTTTGCTTTGCCCTGACAGGTCTCATCCTGACTGTAACACCTCTTGTGCTGACAGATTACGCGTTCAAGCATTGGAGCGATAATGGTGCCGCCCTCCTATGGGTATATCCCCCGTATGCCTTTTTCATGCATGGAAGTTTTTGGGCAGGCCTTGCATTGGTACTGCTGAGCCTATCAGGGATCATAACGCGCTCGAAAAAGCCAGATTAATCACGTCCTGCCCCCACTCCCACACCCAAAGCGCAAAGTCGATCACGTAGCGCGCCCCGAAATAAACCCAGGCTGTCGCACCGACCGCCACGGGGAAGGACAGCAGCAGACAGACCCCGTCCCTTTGCAGCAGGCCCAGCCCCGTCAGCACCACGGCGATACCCGGAATGACATTGGCCCCCGGCATGGGCAGCAGGAGGATCAGCGCCATCAGAAGCGTCTGCGCACCGGCATAGAACAGCCACACCCCGCGTGTCAGGAAGATCAGTCGTGGCCGGGTCAGAAACTCCACCTTACGCAGCACGACGCCACAGGCGCGAAAGGCTCCGCGCAGGGTCTCGCCCTTGAACGCCCAGTTCTTGATGAAGCCCGGCATCCACAATGCCTTGTGCCCCAGTAGCATCTGGATCGATGGCCCGATCAGCAGCAGACCAAACAGGGTGGAAATGCCCGGAATGTTGGGGATGCAGATCGGCAGGGCCAGAATGATCAGCAACAGCCCCAGCCCGCGGCCTTCAAGGTTTTTGAGCAGGGTACCGACCGTCACGGTGGGCGCATCGCCAAACGAGTCGGCCAGATCGTCAACCAGTTGCGAAGCCCTGATCCCGTGTTGGGGGGCGGTAGCATCAGGCATGGCGAATCTCCACAAGCACAGCGACAACGCCGTTACCATAACGCGCCGTCTGTGGGCTGTCATGTGTCGGGTTTGACCGGTTTGCCTGATCGCGCTAGACGAGGGTCAACCTCTCCTCCCTGCCGCGACGCGGTGGGGAGGGGGACCATCGAGCGCAGCGATGATGGTGGAGGGGGAGGCCTCCGAAATGTCAAGGGCCGCAACCTTGGCAAGCTTGGCATACTCCCCCTCCGTCATTTTCGCTACCGCTCAAACGCCACCTCCCCAATGCCTTCGGCACAGGGAGGAGAAAGTGAACACCATGCCCGATACCGCCCCGACCTTCGCCACTGTGCGCCACGACTGGACGAAGACGGAAATCGCCGCCCTGTTCGACCTGCCGTTCATGGAACTGGTCTATCGCGCCGCCACCGTGCATCGTCAGCACTTCGACCCGTCGGAAATCCAGTTGTCACAGCTTCTGTCGATCAAGACGGGCGGCTGCGCCGAAAACTGCGGTTATTGCTCGCAATCGGCGCATCACGACACGGGCCTGAAGGCCTCCAAGCTGATGCCGGTCGATGAGGTTCTAAGCGCCGCCAAAGCGGCCCGTGACGGCGGGGCCCAGCGCTTCTGCATGGGGGCGGCGTGGCGCGACCTGAAAGACCGCGACGTGCCGGCCCTCAGCCAGATGATTGCCGAGGTAAAGGCGCTGGGGCTCGAAACCTGCGCGACGCTGGGCATGATCACCCCGGATCAGGCCAAGGCGCTGAAAGAGGCCGGGCTCGATTACTACAACCACAACCTCGACACCTCGCCGGAATATTACGAGAGCGTCGTCACCACCCGCACCTATCAGGAGCGCCTCGACACGCTGGAAGCCGTGCGCGAGGTCGGCATGAAGACCTGCTGCGGCGGTATTGTTGGCATGGGCGAAACCCGTGAAGACCGCGTCTCCTTCCTGCACCAGCTGGCCACCCTGCCCGCCCATCCGGACAGCCTGCCGATCAATAATCTGGTGCCGGTATCGAACACGCCGCTGGGTGAACTGTCCAAAATAAAGGGCGGCGTCACGCCGGTCGAATTTGTGCGCACCGTCGCCGTGGCGCGTATCCTGTGCCCGAAGTCGATGGTGCGTCTGTCGGCCGGTCGCAATGAGATGAGCGAAGAACTTCAGGCCCTGTGTTTCCTGGCCGGGGCCAATTCGATCTTTGTCGGCAATCAGCTTCTGACCACGCCCAATCCGGAGCGCGGTTCCGACGCCTTCCTGCTGCAATCGCTCGGCCTGCGTCCGATGGCCGCGTCATAAATCCACCGCGTCCATAGGCGACAGATACCCAAAGGCTTCGCAATGGGATAAAGCGAAGCGGGGTTGGGTCGCCGCTTAACTCCCTTTCTGTCTGCCTAAAGGCTTTCTGAAAGCAAAAAGGTCACGGCGACCGACCTGATCCGGATATATGAGGCGAAAATGAAAATCGGTATTGCCGGCATGGGCTATGTGGGCCTGTCCAACGCCATGTTGCTGGCCCGTCATAATGAGGTTGTGGCCTTTGACATCGTCCCGGAAAAGGTCGCCCTGCTCAATGCGGGCAAATCGCCCATCGTCGATGCCGATATCGAACGCTATCTGAGCAGCGAGCCGATCAACTTCCGCGCCACACTGGATGCGCACGACGCCTTTAGTGACGCCGAATTCGTCATCGTCGCGACGCCGACCAATTACGACGTGACGACCAATCGCTTCGATACACGCTCCATCGAAGCCGCCACGGCCAGCATCCTGTCGGTCAATCCAAAAACCACCATCGTCATCAAATCGACCATTCCGGTGGGCTATACGAACCGTCTGCGCGCGATGCACCCCGACGCCCACATCGTTTTCTCGCCGGAGTTCCTGCGCGAAGGTCGGGCGCTTTATGACAACCTCTATCCGTCGCGCATCATTGTGGGGGAACAGTCGGAAAAAGCGCGCCTGTTTGCCGACCTGCTGAAAAACGGCGCAGAGAAAAAGGACATCGAGGTCCTCTTCACCAACAGCGATGAGGCCGAGGCGATCAAGCTGTTCGCCAATACATACCTCGCCATGCGCGTCGCCTATTTCAACGAACTGGACTCCTATGCCGAAGCGCTGGGACTGGATACGCGCCAGATCATCGAAGGCGTGTCACTCGATCCGCGTATCGGCAAGGGCTATAACAACCCGTCCTTTGGCTATGGCGGCTACTGCCTGCCCAAGGACACCAAGCAGTTGCTGGCCAACTATTCCGAAGTGCCGCAAAACCTGATCAAGGCGATTGTCGAGGCCAATACCACGCGCAAGGACTTCATTGCCGAGAGCATCCTGCGCAGAAAGCCCAAGGTCGTGGGGGTGTACCGCCTGACCATGAAGACCAATTCGGACAATTTCCGCGACTCTTCGGTGCAGGGCATCATGAAGCGCATCAAGGCCAAGGGCGTCGAGGTGGTGATCTATGAACCCGCACTCGACGCCGAAGAGTTCTTCAATTCAAAGGTCATCCGTGATCTGGAGACCTTCAAATCCCTGTCGGATGTCATCATCGCCAATCGTCTGGCCGATGAACTGAAAGACGTCGCCGACAAGATCTATACCCGCGATCTTTTTGGTTCGGACTGATCCGCCCTTTTTTGCAGCCGTTCATGAAATCTGGGCGCGGTGTCTGAGGCACCGCGCTCTTTCATTTCACGCACGCGCTGTTCGGCGCTGCGGATCAGGTCGGGGATCAGTTCGGCCTCCGGCAGGTTCTTCCAGTATTTCTTGGGCATTTCCGACTGCATGGCCTGCACCTTCAGGCGCGCGGGATTGAAGATATTGGCGAAATAGGTGCGCCACAGGTCATCCGTCTCGTCGCGAATATCAGGCTTTTCGGCAGGCTCATCACTAACGCGCAACGCCTCACCATCCCACGCGGCTGACCCTTTAGGCGTGGCAATCAGCCAGTCCATGTCATTGAAACGCCGCTGAAAGAACCCCGCTGTGCGCGCAACAATAAAATGCTCCGGTTCAAACCACGCCACAAAGGCGCGGCGCGGTCCCGGCGCCGGGATTTCCCGGAAGCGGACAAAGGCCTTCATCTTGTGCGTGTCGCGCCCGACCGATTTGGCAAAGGCATGGGCCAGCGCCACATCCGGATCGCTCACCACGCTCAGCAGATGCCTATCCGTCTGAAGCCGCCACAGCAGGCGATAACAGAGATCAAAGCGCCTGGGGTCGCTATGGCACAGCACGGCCTTGGACAATTCGACAAAGGCGGAAGGGACGGTGAAGACCCCTGCCCTGATGTCTGTGGTAAGGTAAGGGTCGGGCGTGGCCGTCGTTCCGCCAATGCTGGCGGTATCTCCCTTAAAATCAGCAGGAAGGTCGCTATCAAACAAGCCCACCTGCGCGCCGGTCGCGCCCCATTCCACCTCTCTCGGCGACAGCCCCTGACTGAGGGCCTCGCGCGCCGCATCGCGCCATTCGCCGTAGTCGCCGCGCCCGCGCAGGTCTAACCGCTTCACAGCAGCACCAGTTGCTGAGGTTCAGGCGCAAACAGGGTGCGCAGATCGGCGCGGTCGATCAGGCGCGCCGGCGTCCAGTCAGCGGTGACGACGAACGGCTTGACCTTACGCAACGACACCTTGAGCCGCTGCAAATCCTCCAGCTTCAGCCGCCGAACGCGCCGCACGCTGAGGATGGACTGCACCGCCTTCACACCAAAGCCCGGCACACGCAGCAACATCTCCTTATCCGCGCGGTTGACATCGACAGGAAAGCGCGCGCGGTTTTCCAGCGCCCAGGCGAGTTTGGGGTCCAACTCCAGATCGAGCATCCCGTCGGGCCGCCCTGCCGTGATCTCACCTATATCGAACCCATAGAAACGATAGAGCCAGTCGGCCTGATAGAGGCGATGTTCGCGCACCAGCGGCGGCTTGATCAGCGGCAAGACTTTTGAGGCATCGGGTATCGGCGAAAAGGCCGAATAATAGACGCGGCGCAGTCGAAAGCGGCTATAGAGCCCGGCGCTGGAGCCCAGAATAGTGGCGTCCGTCGCTTGGTCAGCCCCAATAATCATCTGGGTCGATTGCCCAGCCGGCACGAAGCGCTTGCGGCGCTTTTTGTAGGTTGGCTCTGACGCCGCGTCGATCTTCTGTTTCAATTCACCCATCGAACGGCGGATATTGGCCGGGTGCTTTTGCGGCGCGAAGGCCTCAACACCGGCATCGGTCGGCAGTTCGATATTGATCGACAAACGGTCAGCATAGAGCCCCGCCTCTTCGATCAATGCCGCCGAGGCTTCAGGGATGGTTTTGAGGTGGATATAGCCACGAAAATCGTGCTTCAGCCGCAGATCGCGGGCGATGCGTACCATCTGCTCCATGGTGTAATCGGAATTGCGGATAATGCCTGAGGAGAGAAACAGGCCTTCGATATAGTTGCGGCGATAGAATTCCAGCGTCAGCCACACCACCTCGTCCGGCGAAAAGCGCGCCCTCTCGACATTGGAGGAAGAGCGGTTGATGCAGTAGGCGCAATCGAAGATACAGAAGTTGGTCATCAGTATCTTCAGCAGCGAAATGCAACGCCCGTCCGGCGCGTAGGCGTGGCAGATACCCGACCCTTCGGTGGACCCCAGCCCGCCCGAGGACGAATCGCGCTTCGACGTCCCGGACGAGGCGCAGGAGGCATCGTACTTGGCGGCATCAGACAGGATGGCGAGGCGTTCCTTCAGCGTCTTCTTCATAATTGTTCATGATACGTTCCAAAAGCTCCGCCGTCAATACGGCAGACCTACCGAAAGACCGGCCACCAGAGCGGCACAAAAGCCAAAGGCCATGATCATAACCGTCGCCGTCGATTTGAGTTCGCGCATCTGAGCCTCCCATGTGTGGAGACAGTGTGGCGCCTCACCCGACAGACCGAAATACGGACATCACTAGTCGTTTATAATGGCGGCGCAAGCGCGACCTGTGCCCGAACACAAAGACCGGAACCCCATCAGAGTTCCGGCCTTTGACGACACATTC
>NZ_JAIWNX010000184.1 GCF_020217185.1 Asticcacaulis sp. | reverse complement strand
GCGCTGACCACCGGAGGAGCCGCCCAGACCGCCGGGCTGCTGCACCGAGTGGGTGGCATCAAAAATCACCGGCGCCCCGGTCGAGGCCATGATGGGCAGGCCGCGGAAGTCCGACACGAGTGTGTTGTAGCCAAAGCTGGTCCCACGATCGCACAGCAGCACGTTCGGATTGCCACCCAGCACGATCTTGTCGAGCACATTCTTCATGTCCCAAGGGGCGAGGAACTGCCCCTTCTTGACATTGATGGCGCGACCTGTGGCAGCGGCGGCCAGAAGCAGGTCCGTCTGACGACACAGGAAGGCCGGGATTTGCAGCACATCGACGGCTTCGGCCACCGGAGCGCATTGTTGCGACTCGTGCACGTCGGTAAGAACGGCAAGACCGAGGCTCTCACGGATTTCCGCAAAGATGGGCAGAGCGTCCTTCAAGCCTATTCCGCGCGCCGCCTTGGCCGAGGTGCGGTTGGCCTTGTCAAACGAGGTCTTGAAGATGATGCCAAAGCCGAGTCGCTCGGAGATTTCCTTTAGCGCCGACGCCACTTCCAGCGCGTGTTGGCGACTTTCAAGCTGGCAAGGCCCGGCAATGACCGAGATGGGCAGGTGATTACCGAACTTGGCAGAGGCAAGTTCGACGACGGAATTGGCGCGCAATTCGGACATGGCTGTACTCCAGAGACAGTTGCGGTCTAGTGCATAATGCGCAGCACTTCAACCCGCCGCTTAGGCGCACAGACATGGGGCCATTGGCCGCCGATTACAAGTCGCCGCCGCCATCAGATGACGTAGGTCGGCTCTACCGGCAGATAGCCGTTTTCAAACAGCCACTGGAAGATACGTTCGGCCTCGGCTTCGGGCGCTTCACCGTGTTTCGCCACGACGATTTCCGGGTTTTCCGGGGCCTCATAGGGGCTGTCGATACCGGTGAAGTTGGGGATCTGACCGGCGCGCGCCTTTTTATACAGCCCCTTGACGTCGCGGGCTTCGGCGATCTCCAGCGGTGTGGCGACGTGGATTTCGACAAACTCGCCCTCTTGCAGCAGTTCACGCGCCATCTGACGCTCGGCGCGGAAGGGCGAGATGAAGGAGACGAGCGTAATCAGACCGGCTTCGGTCATCAGTTTGGACACCTCGGCGACGCGGCGGATGTTTTCCACCCGGTCGGCGTCCGAGAAGCCCAGATCTTTGTTCAGTCCATGCCGCACATTGTCGCCGTCCAGCAGCGTCGTGTGATAGCCAAGACTGAGCAGTTTCTTTTCGACCAGATTGGCGATGGTCGATTTGCCCGCGCCCGACAGGCCGGTGAACCACAGAACCGCTGGCTTCTGCCGCTTGATGCCCGCGCGCGCCTCTTTGGAAACCTCCAGCGCCTGCCAGTGTACATTGCTGGCGCGGCGCAGAGCGTGGTCGATCAACCCGGCCCCCAGGGTCAGGTTTGAGATGCGATCAATCAGGATAAAGGCCCCCGTCGCCCGATTGTCCGCATACGGATCGAAGGCGATGGGCGATTGCGCCGCGATATTGACGGTCGCGACTTCATTGAGCTTCAGCGTCTTGGCCGCCAGTTTTTCAAACGAGTTGACGTCGGTCTTGTGGCGGATGTCGGTGACGGTCGCCGTGACCGTGCGCGCGCCGATCTTGAGCAAATAAGGGCGACCCGGCAGCAGCTCGTCCTCGTTCATCCAGATCAAGCTGGCCTGAAACTGCTCGCACACCTCCGGGCGGGCTTGCGGTGCCGCAAGGATGTCGCCGCGCGAAATGTCGATTTCGTCTTCAAGCGTCAGGGTAACGGCTTCATCGGCTCCGGCCTCCGGCAGGTCACCGTTGAAGGTCACGATGGATTTGACGCGCGAAGTCTTGCCAGAACTGGCCACGACCACCTCATCGCCCGGACGCACCGTGCCCGACGCAATGGTGCCGGAAAACCCGCGGAAATTCAAATCGGGGCGATTGACCCACTGCACCGGCAGACGGAAGGGTTTCTGCGTCTCGTCGCGGTTAATCTCAACGGTTTCAAGATGCTCCACGAGCGTCGGGCCCTCATACCAGCCGAGCTTTTCGCTGCGGTCCAGCACATTGTCGCCAAAGCGCGCCGACAGAGGAATCGACACCAGCGTCTCAAAGCCGAAATCAGCGGCAAAGGCGCGATAGTCGGCCGTGATCTGCTCATAGACCTCTTGAGAGTAGTCCATCAGGTCAATCTTGTTGACCGCCAGCACGACGTGCTTGATGCCGAGAAGCGAGACGATGAAGGAATGCCGGCGCGTCTGGGTCAATATGCCCTTACGCGCATCAATCAGGATCACGGCGAGGTCGGAATTAGACGCTCCCGTCGCCATGTTGCGCGTATATTGCTCATGGCCTGGCGTGTCGGCGACGATGAATTTGCGCTTTTCTGTCGTGAAGAAGCGATAGGCCACGTCGATGGTGATGCCCTGTTCGCGCTCGGCCTGAAGCCCATCGACCAGCAGCGCCAGATCGATCTCCTCGCCCACCGTGCCGAAGCGTTTGGAGTCTTTCTCAAGACCCGCGAGCTGATCTTCAAAAATTAGCTTGGTGTCATAGAGCAGACGACCGATCAGGGTCGATTTGCCGTCATCGACGCTGCCGCAGGTCAGAAAGCGCAGCAGGCTCTTTTTCTCATGCGCCGCCAGATAGTCGGTGAAGGCCGCAGTGTCGATCTTGTCCAGAGCGTTCATCAGAAATAGCCCTCACGCTTCTTCTTTTCCATCGAGCCAGCTTCATCGTGGTCGATCAGGCGCCCCGATCGTTCAGAGGTCCGGGCCACGAGCATTTCGGCGACAATCTCTTCGAGTGTCGATGCTTCGGATTCGATGGCCGCCGTCAGCGGATAACAGCCCAGAGTGCGGAAGCGCACATTGCGAATTTCAGGGGTTTCGTCGGGTTCGAGCGGCAGGCGCTCATCATCGACCATGATCCACTGACCACCACGCCGCACCACCGGACGCGGGGCAGAAAAATAGAGCGGCACAATGGGAATATTCTCGACGAGGATGTACTGCCAGATGTCGAGTTCGGTCCAGTTGGACAGCGGGAAGACGCGGATCGACTCACCCGGCTTGATGCGGGCATTGTAGAGGTTCCACAGTTCCGGCCGCTGGTTCTTGGGGTCCCAGCCGTGGTTCTGCGTGCGGAAAGAAAAGATACGTTCCTTGGCGCGCGACTTTTCTTCATCGCGCCGCGCGCCACCAAAGGCCGCATCGAAACCATGCGTCGTCAGGGCCTGCTTGAGCGCATCCGTCTTCATGATGCCGGTATAGACCGAGCTGCCGTAGTCAAACGGGTTGACGTTGTCGCGCAGGCCATCGGGGTTGGTGTGTTTGAGCAGGGTCAGACCGAGACGCGACACCGTGTCGTCACGGAATTTGATCATCTCCCGAAACTTCCACGTCGTGTCGATGTGCATCAGGGGGAAAGGCGGCTTTGAGGGATAGAAGGCCTTCAGCGCCAGATGCAGCATGACCGACGAATCCTTGCCGATCGAATAGAGCATCACGGGGTTTTTGAACTCCGCTGCCACTTCGCGCATGATATGGATCGACTCGGCTTCCAGCCGCCGCAGGTGAGTCAACCGGTCAGGGGTAATCGACATGCCTTGCCACACTCTTTTCGGGGACCCCGCGGTCCGTTCTCTTGTCCGGCTTTTACGAAGGAAGACTCACGCGGACAAACGTAAAAGCGTGACGGCACGATTCAGCCTGACTAATCTTTTTTGAGTCCCGTATCCCCATAGGCAATGAAGTAGGGATTGGCAAAATCGGTTGCCTCCGCACGCGCGCGCTTGCCATAGGTAAGCGGCTCTCCGTCCAGCGTGGTGACCAGACCACCGGCCGCGCGCAAGACGGCATCGCCTGCTGCCGTATCCCATTCCATGGTACGACCATGACGGGGATAAAGATCGGCCGAGCCTTCGGCCACGCGGCAGAATTTCAGAGACGATCCCGCCGCCACAAAGTCATTGACCACATATTGCTTAAGCCACTCTTCAGTTTCAGCACTGCCGTGTGAGCGACTGCCGATGGCGGTCACCGCTGAAGGGGCCGCACGGACCCGTATAAGTTCCTGCGAACCTATAACCCCCTCTTTCACCGCAGCCCGGAACGCGCCCTTACCTTTCGCGCCCCAAAAGAGTTCACCAAGCGCAGGGGCATAGACAACTCCGGTAACAGGTACGCCCTCTTCTATCAGGGCGATATTGACGGTGAATTCGCCATTGCGTGAGATAAATTCACGCGTACCATCCAGCGGATCAACCAGATAGAAGACCTTGTCTGTCTCCGGCACGTCACCCTTCGACACGGCCTCTTCGGCAACGACAGGGATGTCCGGCGACAGCTTGGCCAGTTCCGTCAAAATGATCTCTTCCGCCGCGCCATCCGCTTCGGTGACCGGAGAGGCGTCTGACTTGGCATCAACCGAAAAATCCGTCTGGTAGACGTCCATAATCCTGGCCCCCGCTTTCAGCGCAATCAGTATCAGCAGGATTGGCGGGACTTCAGACATTCGGGGCACTCCGCGAAAAACTTACGGGCTTTTAGAATGGCGTGAGCGCACACTCAAGCCCGTAAGCTGTCTTTAAGTCTCACATTTCAACGCGGAAGGTTTCGTCGATGGCGCAGATGATGTGATAAAGGGTCGAAGCCGGTGCGGGCTCCTGCACAAAGCTGCCGTCCGGGTTCATCTTGTCGCGATAAAGCCCGCGCACCGGCGCATCGAAATAAAGCTCAAGACCCTCGGCGCCCTTGATCAGCTTTTCGACATAGCCAGCCTTTTCTTCCGGCGTGGCTGCGATGGACTGCAAGGCCACATAGGCCTTCATGCGCTCAGTCTGGGCCCACAGGCGCGCCTTGTTGTCCTTCACCGAGAAGTCGTCCCACAGCTCAAACACGGTGGCGTTGCGTCCATGATCCGTGCCGAAGTCTTCCGCGATTTCGACCAGGCGTTTGGCCGGCGCAATGAATGTATCGTCGCCGCTGATGGCCGCCCAGCGCACCAGCAACCACGCCCATTCAAACTGATGGCCCGGCTCGATGATGCGCCCCATCTCGCCTTCCAGCGGGTTCCAGTCGCCGTCGAAATATTCGCGCAAGCTGCCATTTTCCGGATGTAGGAACTTGTCGAGACACAGTTGCGCGATTTCGCCGGCAATGTCTTTCCAAACACTGTCGCCACCGGCTTCGATCCAGGCCAGTGAGGCCTCGAACATGTGCATGTGCGGGTTGGTTTTCAGCGGCAGGGTGCGCGGATTGGCTTCTTCAAAGCCACGCACCGGGTGCTTGTAGGTCGTCAGCAGCGTGTCGCGAATGGCGATAGCCTTTTGCTCAAGGCTCTTGTCGTGCGGGCGTACCTTGAAGGCCGAGGCATAGGCCAGAAGGGCGAAGGCGTGGTCGTAAAAGTCGAACTCGGCCTTCACGACTTCGCCCTGCGGCGTCAGAACGGCATAGACCAGACCACCCGGCGCGGCCGCGGGACCGCTCAGCCAGTTCAGTCCCGCGTCTATAACCGTATCGACATCGCCCGCATAGCCCATCTGTCTGGCCAGCGCATAGGAATAGACCTGACGCGCCGCAACGCGCGTGCGGCGGTTGACATCGGCCGGAGTCCCATCAAGCGCAAGGGTTTCAAAGACACCGCCCTTGGCCTTATCAACGCCGTTATCGCGCCAGATGGGCAGGGCGGCATTAAACAGCCAATCTTTCAAACGTGTCTTGACGTCGATCAGCGCTTTTGCCGTGTCGTTCATAATTTAACCTCAACATAGATGCGCCCGTCGCATCCGAAAGGGGGCAGGGCCTTGAACACTGACGCCCTTATTGTGCGGGCGTTGCCATCTGAAACTGAATGATCAGCGTCTTGCCCGAACCACCGGACGGGGCATTGACAGACGAATTGCCCACAGACACGACCCGCAAGAGGGGCTCTCCGCCCTCAGGCTGATTGCGTAATTGTCCAAGAACGGGCTGGGAGGCTACCAAGGCCTGATGGAACGCCACAGATCGCTCCAAAGACAAGGCCTGAGCCGCGCGCCCGTCCGCCGTGAACGCATTAATATTGGCAACGGCAAGGATCGTGACGGCACTCATCTTAGCCTCTCCCTGGCAACCCGCTGCATTGGTGCCGTAGGCCATGCAAGGCAGCCGCGTCGCCAGACTACTCGCCAACTCCGTTGCAGCGGCCTGTCCCTCAGCGGACAAGGTCGCTGTACCCGGCGTGAACAGGCGATCCGCGTCAAAACTGGTGGTGCCATCCGAGAGGTTTACGCTCGCCTGTGGCATTTTCTTGCTGACATCGCCGTTCAGGGCCGCCGCAAATACCGCCTGAGCCGCCGCCGATTTCTGCGCAGCTTCGCTCTGAACATCGACAGGAGGCGCCCCGGAATAGGCAAAGCAGCGTCGCTCACCCGTGCCGCCCGTTTCAAGAAGGTCCGTGTCTTTCAGACAGACAATTCTGTTTTTGTAATCGACCTCGATATCTGCGGCGTGCGAGCGCAATTCCGTCGCCACCTTCATCAAGGCGGTCGTCTGCGCATCCTTGGCACTGGTAAGTTCTTCGGTCGTGTCCCGGAAATGCAGGGCGAAATAGGCCAGCATGATGATGAAGATAAAGAGGACGCCGACCATAAGATCGGTCATCGAGACGTAATAGCTTTCGCCCTCTTCCAGCTCAGTGGCACGGCGGTGTTTGAAGCGCATATTCAAACCTTTCCGCCGATCGCATTTTCAAGTCGCTTGAGGCTCTTAAGCTGCTCCAGCGAGACCTTTTCCGGCGGCATGAAGCTGACACAGCTATCAAGGGTTACGAAGAAACCCGCCTCAGCGTTCTCGATTGCCTTGCGCCAGAAACGGGCGACAACGCGTAGGATGATAGAGCAGAAAACCCCGGAAATGGAGGTCCAGAACTTTGTGGCCGCAATTGCCAGCAGTCCCATCAGCGCGCTTTGCATCTGCGACCCGCCCTCACCGCCGGCCATCGCCGCTGTGGCTTCCGACAGAGCGGCGACAATGCCCAGAAAGGTGATGACCAGACCAACGGCCACCAGAATATTCGCCCACCATTCCAAAGCACGGGCGGGCTCATCCAGGCGATCAAAGGCTTCCGCCGCACGGATTGAGGTGATGAACCCATCGCCTTCGCTATCGACAAGCAGGCTTCGGTAATTGGCCCAGCCGAGCACAAGGGCGGCCGACAACCGTCCATCGGCTCCGGTTCCGGAAAAACGTGTATCCACCGTCGCAAACTGCTCAAAAAAGGCAATCCGGCGATTCCGCCCGGCAAGCCCCCCTAAAAGGTTCCAGCGGTCACGGATTTCCATAAGCAAGGGGTTATAGACCCGCACAGCGGTAAGCCCGATCAGACCCAGCGCGAAAACCAGTATGGCCCCCGCCAGAATGAGCGCAACGCCCGGCGAACCGAAGGCCATCACGACAAAACCGGTCACGGGATCAAGCTTTGCAGTCATAGGTGCTCCTAAAAATCAGTGAGTCCGCGTTGCGGTCAGAATGACATATTTAAAATAGAACAGGGCGCAATGACGGCCCCCGATAATGAAACCTAAAGCACTTTTTCAGACAAAATCCAAAAGGCTTTTTGGTCCTTCCCTATCCGAAAGTTGAAAAGAGTGCGCTCGGCCGCATCTCGTTGCGGTACCTATAGCGGCCAGTTCAGAAGATGATCCTCCGCCCATATCTGCCTTTGCGTATCCGCGCCGATATTGCCACCGGAGAGGATGACCAGAACGGTTCGCGGCCCCGTCTGGGTTCGCAGCCAACGCTGAACCCCCGCCATGCACATGGCCGAGGTGGGTTCAATGGTCAGCTTCAAAAGATGGGTCAGCCATTGGGTCCACAGGATGATTTCACGCTCGTCAACTTCATAAAATCCATCGAGTTGACGCAGGTACGACAGGGTGCGTTCAGACACAGCGAGCGTCCGCACACCGTCGGCTATGGTCATCGGCGTCTCATTCAGACGCACGATCTCGCCGCTTTGTACCGAGCGGTGAGCATCGTTAGCCATTCCCGGTTCACAAGCAAAAACCTTCGCCTGCGGTCGCGCAAGTCGGGTGGCCAGCCATGTCCCCGACATCAACCCGCCGCCCCCACACGGCGCAAAGACGGCATCAGCCTCAACGCCATCCTGAAGGGCTTCCAGACAGGCCGTGCCCTGCCCCGCAATAACGTGCGGATTGTCATAGGGATGTACGAAGGTGGCACCGCGTTCGATATAGTCGGCAACAGCGGCTTCGGCGACCTGACGCGTTTCGGTGACTACCACCTCCGCCCCGCAGGCACGGGTCGCAGCTATCTTTAAACCTGAGGCCTGCTGGGGAACAAATATGGTAGCCTTGACGCCCAGGGCGCGGGCGGCATAGGCCACGGCCTGTGCGTGGTTGCCTGAGGAAAAGGCACACACGCTATCAGACAGAGCGTTCTGTTCTTGCAAGGCTTTGAGGGTGTTAGTCGCGCCGCGCAGTTTGAAGGCCCCGATCCTTTGCAAATTTTCGGCTTTGAAAATAATACGGTGACCCAGGGCCTTGTTTAGCGTCTCGGATTGAATCAGAGGCGTTCTGTGTACCTGCCCAGCGATGCGTACCTGCGCCATCGCCACATCTTCCGGGGTCACATCCGTCATACGCTCAGCCATCTGTCTTTCCAGACCGTTTAAGCGCCTCAAGCTTCATCATCAAGGGCAAGTCAGAGAACCAGTGTCGATTGCAGCGGGGTTCATAAATATCATTATGCCCCAACTGTATCTCCGACTCGTCCTCAACCTTTTTGAAGGTCTTGTGGGCCGGCTGCCCGCATACCGCACAGTGTGCACGGAGTTTCACGACTTCATCGGCCATGGCCATCAACAGACCCGTCGCGGCAAAGGCATCTCCCTTCCAGTTGGTGTCAAGGCCGGCTGCCACCACATCCGTTCCGGCCTCCAGAAGGCATTTGACTACCTCGACCACGTCGCGGTCCATGTCCTGAAAAAACTGCACTTCGTCAAAACAGACCAGATCGGCCTCACGAAAACGGGCTTCGATGTCGCCAAAGGCGTGCAGCACCACCGCTTCGGCGGCCAGACCATCGTGCGTAATCACTTCGGTTCGTGAGTAGCGCACATCAAAGGCGGTTTTGACGACCAGCACATCCTTACCCTCGCCATTGCGGGCCCACAGGATGCGCTTCAGAAGCTCGGTCGTCTTGCCCGCAAACATCGGGCCGCAAATCACCGTCAAACGACCATACATGTCAAACGTCTCCGGGCACATTACGAATCGGTGACAGTGTACACGCGAGCAAGGCAGGCCTCATCGCAAATCCACACCGCACCTCAGGCACCTGTAGAGAGGAAATACTGCAGCATCAGGTAATGATCCTCGAACATATGCGCGCGCATCTTTAAGGCACAGTCCACCCCCGTCCATTTGAGTGCGGCCGCATCGTCCCCGGCTTCCAGTGCGGGCAAATCCATGCCACTGAGGTCAAAATAAAACACATGACTGATGGTGCGGCCGCGCGCGCTACGTTCCGGTTGATCGAAGACGCGTTGGCCTTTTAGGTACTTAAGAGCTTGCCTTTCTGACAAAGACAGACCCGTCTCCTCCCTTAATTCGCGCAGGGCCGCCGCAAATACGGTCTCGTGTGGATCGAGAAAGCCACCGGGTAAGGCCCACTGTCCGCGGCCCGGCAATCCGCCGCGTTTTATCAGAAGGACACGATCATCTTTGCGGATCAGGGCATCGACCGTCACATGCACCGGCGGATAAGGAGCGACGGACCAGCTTTGGCGATAGGCTTCGATATAGGCATGTTCCTCAGCCAACACGCGTTGCGTGTCCGCATCGAGAGCCCCGTCCATCACCCGACGCACCGCCCCACCGACATCGGTGAAGGTGTCTCCGTTCAGCCAGGCGGCCCGCTGGACCGCTGTCTTCTGTGATATTTCAGGATCGGCAAGAGTTAATTCACTCGCCCAAAGACCCTGCAATTCA
>NZ_JAIWNX010000183.1 GCF_020217185.1 Asticcacaulis sp. | reverse complement strand
TCGCCGTAACCCGCATCGAAAGACAGGAGAGGTGCGTTTTGGGCAATGGCCGACAGGTGCGCCACCCGCTCTGCCGGCAACAGCGCGTCTTCGATGGCCACGGCTTCAAACCCCACTGATTGCAACATGGCCACCTGTTCTTCCGCCGTAAACGGATAGCGGCTGGAACGCGGCATATAGGCGCCAACGACAACGACGATCAGATTGCCATCATCGCGCCAGTCTTCAAGCGCCCGCACATGATCATCTGTCAGCGGATGAAACCGCCCCACGGCCAGTCGTAAAGATGCGCTTTTCGTCATGTCTGCCTCTGCGTTGGCACGACCATAGCCGCCACAAAAGGGCTTGTCAGTTTCCTTTCCCTGATTAATGGTATTAACCATTCGGGCGGGGAGGCGTGACATGCAGGACACCTATAAGGCAACGACACGTATTGAGCCGCTGAAATGGCTGATTGCCGCGTTGGAGACCGTTCTGGGCCTGATGGGGGCTCTGGTCCTGATCCTTTATTTCTACACCGGTTCCTTTGCCGGGGCGGGTCAGAAGCTGGATGCCGGCCTGAAAGCCATCTGGCTGTTCGTTGCCCCATTTGTCGGCCAGGGCTGAAAAAATAAAAAGTATTGACCCAACGGCACAACTGCCGTTTAAGCCGCCCAAAATCATATGAAAGAGGCTGGCATGGTTGAGAACCTGATCGAGAATAACCGCCGCTGGTCGCGCGAAAAAACCCGCGTCGATCCGGACTTCTTCTCGCGTCTGGTGCGTCAGCAGCATCCCGAATATCTGTGGATCGGCTGTTCCGACTCGCGCGTACCGGCCAATGAAATCGTCGATCTCGATCCGGGCGAACTGTTCGTTCACCGCAATGTCGCCAATCTGGCCCCGCAACAGGACGCCAACTATCTGAGCGTCCTGCAATACGCGGTCAATGTCCTGAAAATCAAACACGTACTGGTCGTCGGCCATTATGGCTGCGGCGGGGTGCGGGCGGCGATTGAGTCCACCGATCACGGCCTGATCGACCACTGGTTATCCCCGATCCGCGACGTCGCGCACGAGCATCGACACGAACTGGAGGCCTGCGATAATCAGGAATCGCGCGTCGATCGTCTGTGTGAGCTGAACGTGATCGCTCAGGTGCGCAATGTGGCCACCAACCCGATCATCCTTCACGCCTGGCGCGAAGGCCAGCCCTTGTCCATCCACGGCTGGGTCTATTCCATTGCCAATGGTCTGGTCACCGATATGAATATCTCGGTGCGCAATCTGGCCGAACGCGAGCGCCTGTTCGGGATTTAAGCGTCCGGCACGTTCGCCCTCAACTCCTCCAGCCACAGGGTGGCTGTCGAATCCGAGGGGGCGCGCCAGTCACCGCGGGGGCTGAGCGCCCCGCCGGAGATCAGTTTCGGGCCATTGGGCACGGCCGAACGCTTGAACTGCGAAATCGTGAAGAAGCGGAACAGGAAGACCTCCATCCACTTGCGTATCTCCGTGATGCCATAGGCACGGCGGTCGGCTTGCGGATAGTCGGGTGGCCAGTCGCCGGCGGTAGCCTCCTTCCACGCCTGATACTGGAGGAAGGCGATCTTGGAGGGCTTCAGGCCATAGCGCGTCAGATAGTAGAGGGTGAAGTCCTGTAGCGGATAGGGGCCGACCTTGTCTTCGGTACGCTGAGCCTGACCGTTCTGTACCGGCACCAGTTCCGGCGAAATCTCCCGCTCCAGCACCGAGCGCAGCACACGCGCGGCCCTGGCATCGAACTCGGTGCGCGCCGCCCAGCGGATCAGGTGCTGAATCAGGGTCTTAGGCGCGCCACAATTGACATTGTAGTGGCTCATATGGTCGCCCACACCATAGGTGCACCAGCCGAGCGCCAGCTCGGATAAGTCCCCTGTGCCGACGACAAACCCGCGATGCTGACCGGCCAGCCGAAATAGAAAGTCGGTACGCAAGCCGGCCTGCACGTTCTCAAACACCACATCATAGACAAGCTCACCCTGACCATAGGGGTGGCCAATATCCATCAGCATGCGTTTAGAGGCCGGTCGAATGTCGATTTCTCCCGCCGTGACGCCTAAGGCGCGCATCAGCTTATGAGCGTCGGATTTCGAGCCTGAGGTCGTGCCGAAGCCCGGCATGGTGTAGCCACGGATCTGCGAGCGCGGCCGCCCCAGACGGTCAAAGGCCTTGCACGCCACGATCAGGGCATGGGTGGAATCGAGCCCGCCAGACACGCCAATGACGACGCTTTCGGACTGCGTGCTCTCAATTCTACGCATCAGGCCGTGCACCTGTATATTAAAGGCCTCAAAGCAGTCTTCGTCCAGACGGTCGCGATCATTGGGCACGTAAGGAAAGCGGTCTACCGTGCGATAAAAATCGGTCAGGCTATGCGGCTTATGATCGAACAGACAGGTTTGTACCGTTTCCGTCGCGCTGAACCGGCGCGCATCGGCGAAGGTCGCCGTGCGCAGGCGCTCCTGTGCAATGCGCTCCACATCGACATCGGCGAGTGTCAGGGTATCGCTGGCGAAGCGCTCCCCTTCGGCCAGCAGCGTCCCCAACTCATAAACCAGCGACTGACCATCCCAGGCGAGGTCGGTCGTCGATTCCCCCGGCCCGGACGCGCTGAAGGCATAGGCGCACATCAGGCGCTCAGATGTCGCCTCGCAAATACGCTTGCG
This sequence comes from Asticcacaulis sp., assembly GCF_020217185.1. GTDB lineage: Bacteria > Pseudomonadota > Alphaproteobacteria > Caulobacterales > Caulobacteraceae > Asticcacaulis. The sequence goes on along the minus strand of NZ_JAIWNX010000183.1, from coordinate 7,316 downwards.
CACCCGCGACTTACCCACCGTCACGGGCGAGGCTGACAGATTGACGATCACGGTCGCCCCGGCCAACGCCAACCGCGTCGAAGGCGTATCCGGCGACCACATGTCCTCGCAGATTTCGACACCCAGCGTAAAGCCCGCATCACCGCGCGCCTGAAACACCTGATGGCTGGTCACCGGCACCGTCACACCGCCGATTTCGAGTCGGGTATTCAGCGCGTGACCGCTGGCGAACCAGCGCTTCTCATAGAACTCGCGATAGTTGGGCAGAAAGGTCTTGGGCACCAGCCCCAGCAGAGCGCCTCCCTGAATCACCGCCGCGCAATTATACAGCGCGCCTTCGATCCACAGCGGTACCCCACAGACGACAACGGCGCGCCAGTCTTGCGAGGCGACAATCAGGGCCTCCAGAGCCACCTTCGCCCCCGCCTGAAGCGTCTGTTGCAGGAAGAGGTCCTCAAGCGTGTAGCCGGTCAGGCTCAATTCGGGAAACAGGACGACATCCGCCCCGGCTTCATCGGCCTTGTGCGCCAGTTGCACGTGCTCGGACAGGTTCGCCCTGGGGTCGGCAATGTGCACATCGGGCGTCACACAGGCGATCCGCACAAAGCCATGCGAAGCGGGCGAATAAAAGTTTTTGCCGGAATTTGCCATTTCTGCCTCACGTGACGAACGCCTATGTGCCGATATAGGCGCATTTCGGAAAAATCGACACACCTCATTTCAGTGAATAGGCAGAAATCTGATAGGATGCGACATCGACGATCTTCAAAATTGAGATAATAGTTTCATATGAAATTTATTATGACATTCACCGACCCTTTGGTTCCTTTTTGACTTGGGTTCCGGGGGATGGGTCTGATATGGGAACACACCTGTCATCGTGTGTGTCCGTTATGAGCCTCAATCTGGAAACGATCCAAGCCGCCGCCAGCCGGTTAAAGGGTCACATCGTCGAAACCCCCTGCGCCTTTTCGCAAAAGCTGAGCGCGCTGACGCGCAGCCAGTTGTGGATCAAGTACGAGAACCAGCAATATACCTCGGCCTTCAAGGAGCGCGGCGCGCTCAACAAGCTGGCGACGCTCAGCGCGGAGGAACGTGCGCGCGGCGTCTATGCGGCCTCGGCCGGCAATCACGCTCAGGGCATTGCCTATCACGCTCAGCGGCTCGGTATCCCCGCCACCATCGTCATGCCGCACGGCACCCCCTTTGTGAAAGTTCAGAAGACTCAAGGCTACGGGGCGCGCGTGGTCATCGAAGGCGCGACCTATGACGACGCCTCAGCCCATGCACAGACCCTGTGCCGCGACGCCAGCGCCGTCTATGTGCACCCGTTCAACGATTACGAGGTGATGGCCGGACAGGGGACGCTGGCCATCGAAATGCTGGAGGCCGTGCCGGACCTCGACGTGTTGCTGGTGCCCATCGGCGGCGGCGGGCTGATTGCCGGTATGGCGACGGCGGCCAAGGCGCTGAAACCCTGGATCAAGATCATCGGCGTCGAAGCGGCCATGTACCCCTCCTTCGCGGCCAGGCGGCGCGGCCTGAACATGCCGACGGGCGGTTCGACCATCGCCGAAGGCATTGCTGTGCGCGATGTGGGCGAACTGAGCTTCGCCGTCGCCAATCCGCTGGTCGATGATGTTCTGGTGATTGATGAGGCCGATTTTGAGCGCGCCATCGCCGCCTTCGTCAATGTCGAAAAGACCGTGGCCGAAGGGGCCGGTGCCGCGGGACTGGCCGCGGTCATGCGCTATCCGGAAAAGTTCGAGGGGCAAAAGGTCGGCCTGATCCTGTGCGGCGGCAATATCGACATGCGCCTGCTGGCCTCGGTGCTGCAACGCGAGCTGGTGCGTGAAAAGCGACTGGTCACCTATCGTATTCTGGGCGACGATCGGCCGGGCATGTTGTCGCTGATGGCGGATGTGATTTCGCGCAAGGGCGGTAACATCGTCGATGTGGCGCACAATCGTCTGGTGCTCGACGTGCCCGCCAAGGGGGCTGAGTTCGACATACTGGTGGAAACGCAGGACGCCCGCCACGCCCATGAGATCGCCGATGGCCTGCGCGCCACAGGCTATGCGCTGAGAATGGAATAAAGGATACGTAATGGTTTCGAACTGGATAAGACCGGTCTGTCTTTCTTTGATGCTGGTGTCAGCCGTCGCGCTTACGGCCTGTAACCGCAGCGACCCGGCCGCCGAAGCGGCGGCAGAGGCCAATATCAAGGCGGGCGAAACCTTCCTGGCGGAAAAGGCCAAGGAACCTGGCGTGCAGAGGCTGCCCAAGGGGCTGCTGTATAAGGTCATTACCCCCGCGACCGATCCCAATGCGCCCAAGCCCACCGTGCGCGACACGGTGAAAATTCATTATGAAGGCCGCCTGATCGACGGCACCGTGTTTGATTCCAGCTATGACCGGGGTGTACCGGCGGCCATGCCGCTCGATGGTCTGGTCGAAGCGTGGAAGATCGCCGTACCTCAGATGAAGACGGGCGAAACCTGGGAACTCTATGTTCCTGCCCAACTCGCTTACGGCGAAACCGGGGCCGGCCCTATCCCGCCCAACAGCGTGCTGGTCTTCAAGATTCAACTGATAGGTATTCAGCCTTAAAGATTGCCAACCTTAAACTGGCTTCGCCGCCGCGCGCGCCGACATCAGGACCGAGCCTACGGCGGTCATGGTGTCCGGCGCGGCGTCATTGGCGCAGGCCGCAGCGACCGTGCCTGTCTTCGCATCGACCAGCACCTCGCCGTACCACATCGTGTTTGATCCGTTGTGCCACAGGCTGCCATCCGGCCGCACCACCCAACCCAGCGCGTAATTGTCGCCAAAGTGCGGTGTGTGCAGCGCGTCCCAGCTTTCAGGCTTAAGCAGGCTCACCGGACGATCCCGGTGGGCACGCAGATAGAGCAGCATGTCCGCCATCGACATATGCACTCGTCCCGCCGGCCCAAGCGCTACAGGATTGTCAGTGGGCAGGCCCGGCCCGACCGGCATGGGTTTGCGCTTATGGCCATTGACGGCGTGGCCCAGAGGCTGATCCATCTGACCCGGACGCCCCGGAGCGCCGAACCCGGCGTTGGTGAGGCCCAGAGGCGTGAACAGCTCTGTCTGGATAAGAGTTTCCCAGCTTTTGCCGCTCAGTTGCTCCAGCATCGCCCCCGCGATGATATAGCCATTATTGGCATAGACATTTTGCGCGCCCACCGGGCCAACCGGCTTTTGCTTCAAGGCCGCCAGCGCCCATTTGCGCCGCTCCGCGCGCGGGTCAGGCAGCGGATCACGGCTATAAAAGACCATGTTGATGCCGTCGAGATTGGGCTGAAGCCCTGCACGGTGGCTCAGCAGATGCAGCAGGGTGGCCTCACGATAGGCCGCTGGAACGGGGCTGCCGCGCTCATCCAGCACGTCGCCCACCCTTGTCGTCCATTTGATCATACCGGCATCGACCAGACGCGCGCACAGGGTCGCCGTCATCGACTTGGTGATTGAGCCCCAATGCCATTGGTCTTCCATCTGCACGGCGATCTCGTCCTCGCTGGAGCGCGCACCGGCGGCGAAGATTTCGCTTTGCGTGCCACGTGACCACGCGGCCGCCATGCCGGGCGTATAGGCCGCCAGCCGCTTGTCGTTCAGCAACTCGCGCGTCAGCGGCGGATAGACGGGCTCTGGTGTCGCTTCGGCCACCTCGCCGCGCGTGAAGCGCAGCGGCAGGGGGGCGCCCTGCGTAAAGGTGCCGTCGATATGGCGCTCATCCGTCAGCGCCCCTTCGAAGGTCGCCTTGATCGCGGCAAAGGCCAGCTTGATCCGCTCGCCCTCAATGGCGACGCGGGAAGCCGGGATGCGCGCATTGCCCTGATCGACACTGAACAGGGTCGCCCCCTTGGCATCGATTTCCAGCCGCAGGGTCAGGCGTACCGCCCCTGCCGCCAATACGCCTGTCCAGCGTCCATGGAACGGGCTGTCGGCTGCCAGAGCGCGCGTCCCGGCCATCAGGCCAAAAGCGGTCATCAGCGATTGCATCTGCCGGCGTGTCATCATCGGAAATCCTCCCCTGTGCGTACCAACCATAAAGAATTGCGGCATGGGGTCGCTACTGAAATAATTGTAATGCAGCCCTCTTTGACAAAGGCTAGACTGAGACCATGAACACGCAGGCTGATCTTATCATCGTTGGGGCCGGTATGGCCGGTATGACCGCGGCTCTGGCTCTGGCCAAAGGCGGCCTGAAACCGGTACTGGTCGAGCGGCAACCCCTGTCCGAGCAGGTAGAACCGAGCTTTGACGGTAGGGCTTCGGCCATCGCCTATTCCTGTTTCCGCCAATGGCAGGCCCTGGGCGTCGGTGACGCGCTTGAACCCCTGGCCTGCCGTATGGACGAGATCATGGTCACCGACGCCCACCTGCCGGGGGCTTCGACGCAGCGACCGTCGCCCTTCTTCCTGCATTTCAATGCCGGAGAAATCTCCGATCGTTCGGGCAACGAACCTCTGGGCTATATGCTGGAAAACCGCCACATCCGGGCGGTCTTGTATGAGGCCGTGCAAAAGGCCGGTATCCGCGTGATCTGCCCCGCCAACGTTACGGCGATCGAGGAAACCGCCACCCGCATCCACCTGACGCTCAGCACGGGTGAAACCCTGTCCGCCCCCGTCGCCGTGGCGGCCGAAGGGCGTAAATCAGGCCTGCGCGAACATGCGGGCATCCGCACCATCCGCCGCGACTATGGCCAAAGCGCCGTTGTGGCGACGGTGAAGATGCAATACCCGCATAACCACGTGGCCTACGAGTATTTCCTGTCGTCAGGCCCCTTCGCCATACTGCCGCTGACCGATAATCGCGCCTGCCTCGTCTGGTCGGAAAGCCATGCCAAGGCCAAGGCGCTATTGGAGGTACGGCCCGAACTGTTCCACGCCCACCTGATGCAGCGCTTCGGTGATTTTCTGGGTGAGGTCGAACTGACCGGCCCGAAATTCATCTACCCGCTGTCGATGGCGCTGGCCGAGCACATGTATCGCGGGCGTATCGCGCTTCTGGGCGATGCGGCGCACGGCATCCACCCCATTGCCGGTCAGGGGCTCAATCTGGGCCTCAAGGACGCCGCCGCCTTTGCCGAGGTCGTGATTGAAGCGGCGCGGCTGGGCGAAGACTTGGGTTCGGAATTGGTGCTGGAACGCTATGCGCAATGGCGGCGCTTTGAAAACGTCTCGACCTCGATGATCATGGACGCCTTCGTGCACCTGTTCTCGAACAACAATCCGCTGGTGCGGCCGCTGCGTGATCTGGGCATGGGTATCGTCACCAATATCGCCCCGGCGCGACGCTTCTTTATGGAAGATGCTGGTGGCGCGACCGGCGACCTACCGAAGCTACTGCGCGGGGAATTGGTTTAGGTCTTCCCGATCACACCAGCCAGAAGACGTGCCTCGGCTGAACGCGATGACCCGGCACGCCAGATCACCACAATATCGCGATAGGCGTGGTCGGAACGCAGATGGCGGATGGCCACAGACGAGCGTTCGACCAGTCCGGACTCCACCGCCATTTCGGGCAGAAGCGAGACGCCCAGTCCGGCATCGACCATCTGTACCAGCGTATTGAGCGAGGTGGCCGCAAAACCGCCATTGAGCGCCTGATTGACGTCACTCGCGCCCGGCGCATTCCATTGGCAGGCGGCCAGGGCGTGATCGCGCAGGCAGTGCCCGTCTTCGAGCAGGATCAGCTCGGCCGATTTCAGCGCCTCAGGCTCGACCTCGGTTTGCTGCGACAGGGGATGGTCCTTCGGCATGACCGCCAGTATCTCGTCCTTGCAGATAAAGGCGTGGTCGAGCCCACTCAAATCATACGGCAGGGCGATGACCGCCGCATCGAGACTGCCGCTTTTCAGCGAGGCGATCAGGCGGGAGGTCTGATCTTCGCGCAGGAACAGCCGCAACTGCGGAAACTCCTGCCGCAGCTTTAAAAGGGCCTGCGGCAACAAAAACGGCGCAATGGTCGGAATGACCCCCAGACGGAACCGCCCGGCCAGCGGCCGGTTGGCCCCCTTGGCGGCCTCCACCAGATCTTCAGTACGCGCCAGTATGTCCTCGGCCCGACGCAGCACATCTTCACCGATGGCGGTCATGATGACCTGCCCGCGCGAGCGGTCGATCAGGCGCACCCCCAGCGCTTTTTCTAGCTCGGCAATGCCGGAAGACAGGGCCGGTTGCGACACAAAGGCGGCTTCGGCGGCGGCGACGAAACTTTTGTGCTCATTAAGCAGCTTAAGGTACTGGAGCTGGCGCAGGGTCGGTAACATACCGACTATATAAGCAATTTTTATTTAAATCGCAAATTTCCGACATCGGCCTTATGCGAACAGGCTAATGGCATAGTGAAAACTTAGCTCACGGGTGTCAGGGTCGGCTAGATCATTATGATTTCTGGCAGAAACATAATGATCTAGATTTTTGTTTAGCCCCTCGCCGGGCGGTGGCTTGCGCCACCTTGGCCGCCGCCTCAATGGCGGCTTGAGCGGAATGATTCCATTTGAAATCATTCCGCTCTAGATTGAAAGGAGGCGTCGATGACAGACCGCTTCGAGCAGCAATCACAGTCCCTGCTGGATTATGCCGAAACGCCAACGGAGCCGCTTCTGGCGCGCCCATTGACAGAGACAGACATGTCTGGATCGCAAAGCTTTCCTATAAAAAAACAGAAAGTTAAGCCTGAAATCAAGCCTTCTGCGGTTCAAAACGCCGGGCCTGATCGACCAGCATAATCGGCACACCGGAACGGATCGGGAAGGCCAGCCCAGCGGTTGGCGACAGCAGTTCCTGCGCGACCTTATCATAGGTCAGAGGACGCCGCGTCACCGGACAGACCAGCGCTTCGAGCAAGCGCGGGTCGATTTCCGAGGTGTCGGGAACAGGCGAGTCGCTGGCCGGGGTTTCGATTTCAATTTCAGACATGCGCTTCCCTCTTAGCTGAACAGCAGCGACGACAGCTTGCGACGCCCGGCCTTGGTGATGTCGGACATCTGCCCCGCAGCCGCGAAAATCTTGAACAGGTACTCGCGCGGCTTCTGATTTTCCCACTCCGGTTCGGCCTTGATGATAAACAGAAGCTCATCAATCGCCGCGGGCAGTTCGCCCTGTCCCGCCAGACCGCGCGCCAGATCGTAGCGCGCCGCGTGATCAGCGGGGTCGGCGGCCAGACGCGCGCGCAAGGCGTCCAGTTCCGTCGGCGCACCGTCAGCCAGTTCGAGCGCCGCCCGCAGCCCTTGAATATCGGCATCCTTGGCATCCGCCGGGGCCTGATCGAGAACGGCTTTGGCC
>NZ_JAIWNX010000182.1 GCF_020217185.1 Asticcacaulis sp. | reverse complement strand
TGTTCCGGCTGTCCGACCTTCATATACATCTTCGCCACACCGGCGATAGCCTTTAGATTTTGCGGGTCCTGATCCAGCACGAAGGAATAGGCCTCCATCGCGCCGCCCAGATCCCCCTGCTCCAGCGATTGCGCCGCCAGCGCCAGCGCGTCGTCAATCGACGGCGCGCCATCATCACCACCGACGCCCAGTTTTTCGATAAAGGCCTTCAGCTCCGATTCCGGCTTGGCCCCCATAAAGCCATCGACCGGTCGCCCGCCCACAAAGGCATAGACGGTGGGGATGGACTGCACGCGCAACTGACCGGCAATGACCGGGTTCTTGTCCACGTCGATCTTGACCAGCTTCACCTTGCCATTGGCCTCAGTGACGACCTTTTCCAGTGCCGGGCCCAGTTGCCGGCACGGCCCGCACCACGTCGCCCAGAAATCGACGATGACCGGCACGGACTGTGAGGCTTCGAGCACGTCGGTCACAAAGGTGGCGTCGGAACCGTCGATAATATGGGGGCTTAAGGCCATGATCTGCTCAACCTTTTTTCTGTATCGTCTTCCTACTCAGGATGGGAAGCGAAGGCAATCGGCGCAAGGCATCGCGCCCGAATTATTCCGGTGACGGTTCTCGTGAAAGCTCTCTGGGTGGCTCACCCGGCGCTTCGCCCAAGGGCTCCGGATCGCGGAAGGATTTGAGCGGCAGTTCCGGGATCAGGGCGGTGGCCAAAAGCCCCAGAATCGACACCAGAAAGCCTGCAAACATCACGCCTTTGATGGCATCCGAGATCGTATCACGCACCACCGGATCAAGCGGTGCCCGGGCGTCGCCACCCTGAACAGATGCTTCTGTCTGACTGGTCAGCGCCATGCGTTCCAGTTCGGCCAGAGACAGGACCTGCTCATGCGCCGCGCTGGCCTTCGGGGCCATGACCATCAGATTGTGGGTCAGGACCGCACCGAAGACCGCCACCCCGACGGTCGAACCGATCTGACGGAAGAACTGACCGGCGCTGGTCGCCACACCCAGTTCGCGCCGCTCGACGGCGTTCTGAACCGCCAGATTGAACAGGCTTTGCGCCGGCCCCAGACCAATGCCGATCAGGGCGACACGCCACACCACGTCCCACACGCCGGCGGTGTTGGGAAGCGTCGCGAGGCACAGGGCCCCAAGGGCCGTCAGGGCCGCCCCACCCAGCATGATCACGCGATACTTGCCGAACCTGTGCACCAGAAGACCGGACAGGGTGGCCGAGGCAATCAGGCCTACGGTCAGCGGCATAAGCGCCAGTCCCGAAGTCGTGGCCGACAGCCCCAGCGCCAGTTGCATCAGCAGCGGCAGGAAGGAGACCAGACCCATAAACGCCATGAAGATCAGCACCGAGGCCAGATTGGCGCTGGCGAAGGTGCGGTTACGGAACAAGGACAGGGACAGGATCGGGTTTTCGACCCTGGCTTCAACGGCCAGAAAGGCGATCAGGGCAATGGCTGCACCGATAAACAGACCCAGCACCAGCGGCGAGGTCCAGCCATCCGTTCCGCCCAGACTTAGGCCCAACAGGAAGGGAAGAAAGGTCGCCAGCAACAGAATGGCACCGGCAAAGTCGATCTTGCCCCCCGTGCGATGCAGCAGCTTGGGCGTCTTGACCAGAATCATGAACAGGGCCAGCCCGGCCAGCGGCAGGTTGATATAAAAGACCCAGCGCCAGCCCGCTATGGGCAGACCGAACAGGTAGACCGTGCCCATATCGGTAAAGAAGCCGCCGATCAGCGGGCCTACCACGCTGGCAATCCCGAAGGTCGCGCCGAACAACCCGCCCAGCTTGGCACGTTCGCGCGGCGGGTAGAGGTCAGCGATCACCGCAAAGGCCGAGGTCATCAGCGCGGCACCCCCAAGCCCCTGAATGGCACGAAAGACGATCAGTTGCACCATACCGCCGCCCAGCAGAGGCAGGTCGCCAAACTCTCCGGCCATACCGCACAGGCCCGACCCAATAATGAAAATCACGACGCCGATGACCAGGATCGGTTTGCGACCGTAGATGTCCGACAGCTTGCCATAGATCGGCACCATGACGGTCGAGGCCAGAAGATAGGCCGTCGTCACCCAGGCGTAGAGATCGAGCCCGGACAAATGCGCCACGATGCGCGGCATGGCCGTGGAGACGATGGTCTGATCAAGCGCCGACAGCAGAAAGACGATCATCAGCGCAATGACCGTGACCCGGCGCTCGGCAGGCGTAAAGGTTTGCGGCGTATCCATGCAGCCCTCTGATGTGCGTTCCACACACCATACCGGCAGTCAGAGCGATCGCGCTACTGCAATCGTTTCGATTCACTCAGGAAGCACGCCAGCGCCTTCTGCGCCGCGGCCTCTGTGGTCAGAGCGGGAGAGCGCAGGCGGTCGTGAAAGACAGGCCGGGCGTGCGGCCCTTTCAGGGGTGCCGAAAAAAGCTCAAGCCAGCGTAGCCCGGCAAAGACGGGCTCCTGCTGAGGCAGGATCAGGTTCGGGCTGTCGAGTCGTATCCGCGCCAACAGATGCCAGGTATCGGGGCCGTCGCCGCTGTCGTTGCGCACCACCGTCAGGTTCTCAAAGTCATCGGGGGTAAAGTGCCGCTGCAAGCGGTGCCGCCCGCGCGTCACGGTCAGGGTGAAACACCCCGGCCGGATCTCCCATAGTTCATCCGGAGACAGCGCGCCAAACACCACAAAGGCCAGCCCGACCGAGAGACCACCGGCTATAATGAAACCGAAGAACAGGGTAAGCACCGACAGAGGCCAAAGACCCCGCCCCAGCTCAAGCACCACCATCACACAGGCAAACAGGCCAACGCCTGTCAGCATCCAGCGGATAAAAACCGGCATGGGTCCACCGAGGCGGATCATCTCTTCCGGGTCATCGGGGCTTTGTGCATCCATGCCTTTTCATAACGCGGATCGGTGAAGCAACCGCGACCAAAGGCGGTTAATCAGCCCTGCATATCCAGCGAATAACCGGCGGAACGCACGGTGCGGATCGGATCATAGTCGGTATCGGCATTGAGCGCCTTGCGCAAACGACCGATATGCACATCGACCGTGCGGGCTTCGACATAGACGTCATTGCCCCACACCGCATCGAGCAGCTGTTCGCGGCTGAAGACGCGCTTGGGGTGCTGCATCAGATAGTCGAGCAGCTTATATTCCGTCGGCCCCAGATGCACGTCGCGGCCCGAACGCTGCACGCGGTGCGACAGACGGTCGATAACGATTTCGCCGAAGATGACCCGGTCTTCCGACAGACCCGGACGGATGCGACGCAGGACGGCGCGGATGCGCGCCACCAGTTCGACCATCGAAAACGGCTTGATCACATAGTCATCGGCACCCGTATCGAGGCCGCGGATGCGGTCGGTTTCTTCCGAGCGCGCCGTCAGCATGACGATGGGCAGGTTGCGCGTCTCGGTCTGGGCGCGCAGGCGGCGCGTCACTTCGATGCCCGACACCTTCGGCATCATCCAGTCGCAGACCAGAAGGTCCGGCTGACGCTCATTGATCATCATGAGGGCTTCGTCACCATCAATGGCAACCCCTACTTCATAGCCCTCTTTTTCGAGGTTATATTGCAGAAGCGTGGACAGGGCGTCTTCGTCTTCGGCGATAATGATGTAGGGTTTTACGCTCATGACAGTTCCTGATGGCCCCTATAGGGTGGACATTTTCGGGCGATCATCGACATAGTCTTCGCCCGTGATTTCGTAATGGATGTGTTCGGCCATATTGGTCGCGTGATCGCCGATCCGCTCCAGATTCTTGGCCATGAAGAGAATATGGGTGCAGGCCGAAATGGTGCGCGGATCACCCATCATGTAGGTCAGAAGCTCGCGGAACAGCGCGTTATAGTGCTCGTCCACCTCGGTGTCTGAAGACCAAACAGCCATGGCCATGTCGAGCTTGCCGGACTTATAGGCATCCAGCACATCGCGCAGGCGCGACGACACCAGCTTGCCCATACGTTCAATCGAGCGCGTCAGCGGCGACATCGGTTCGGCCTCGGCAATCACCAGCGAGCGCTTGGCGATATTTTTAGCCAGATCACCCGTGCGCTCCAGCGAGGTGGCAATCTTCATCGCCGCCACCGTCTTGCGCAGGTCTGCCGCCATCGGCTGACGCAGGGCGATTAGACGGATGCACTTGCGTTCGACATCACGCTCCAGCTCGTCGAGCTTACGGTCGCGTTCAATGACGCTTTGCGCCAAGGCCACATCACGGCGCGCCACGGCTTCGACCGCGTCGGCGACCTGCGCTTCGGCAAGCCCGCCCATCAGCATCACTTCTGCGCTGAGCTGGTCGAGTTCTTCGCCGTAGGTTCTGACGATGTGATTGTTCATGACGTAAGGTTCCTTAGCGAAAGCCCATATGTTGAATTTGTGACAAGCTTATTACACCATGCCGCCCACAGCGGCAAAACTGTCATTTTTCGCTTAGCGCGCGTTCACAAACCCAACCGTCGGGCTTTCCTTATAGCGACCGGGCTGAGGGAAGCAGGCGGTAAAGCTGGTATAGGTCTCAACCGGTCCGGTGGGGGCGACATCGAGCCCGCCATAGGGCAGAAGGTCCTTATCCGCCAGAGCCGAGGGCTTGGCGACGGATTCGACCCCAAGCGCCCCGCGGTGGCGATTGATAATGTGCTTGACGATGGCCAGACCCAGCCCCGTGCCCAGACGGTCGCCCGACTTCTGGCCCTCTACGCGGTAGAAGCGCTCAGCCAGTCGCGGCAAAAACTCGCGACGGATGCCCGGCCCGCGGTCGGTGACGCGCACCACCGTGTACCAGGCCCCGCGCTGATCGGGTCTGAGCAGCACCAGCTTGGCCGCCGCCGGATCACGCGCGCCAAAGGCCTCTTCGAGGGTGCAGTCATTGAAAATTTCGATGTCTATGGTCGAACCGGCCGGAGCGTATTTCAGCGCATTGTCCGAAAGGTTCTGCACGACCTGCAACACCTGATCGCGGTCGGCGGTCAGGAAGTACTGGCCCGGTGGCGGACCGCTGAGGGAAAGAGAGACGCCCTTTTCCTGCGCCAGAATGCTGAGGCTGTCCATCACGTCACGGGCGCACAACGAAATGTCCGCTTCCCCGGACGGCGGCACGTGTTCGTTCATCTCAATGCGGCTGAGAGACAGAAGGTCCTGTATCAGACGCCCCATGCGGTCGGCCTGCGACGCCATGATGTTGAGAAACTTGTCCCGCGCCTTAAGATCGTCCTTGGCGTGACCGCGCAGGGTTTCGATAAATCCGGTCAAGGACGCCAGAGGCGTGCGCAGTTCGTGCGAAGCATTGGCGAGGAAGTCGGCACGCATCCGCTCGATGCGGCGGATATCGGTCTCGTCGCGGATAACCAGGAGGGCCAGACGGCGCAGCCCGCCTTCGGTCACCGGCAGGGGCGAGGTCCAGGCGCGCCAGAACTTGTCCTGAGCCCCGGAGGTCTCAAAAACCGTATCGCGTTCGATATTGCCGAACAGGGCCTCATCGACGGCCTCCAGCACTTCGGGATAACGCAGCGAGGAGACAAGCAGACCACCCTCCTTGGCGATACCGAAGGCTTCGACGGCCGCCGTATTGGCAAAGACGATCCAGCGGCCGGCGATGTCATTGGGCTCAATGCCCGACACGATCATCACCGGATCGGGAATGGCGCGCAGCACCTCCTGAAAGCTCGGCCCTTCCGGTTGCACGCGCACGCGCTCCGGAACCGGCACCACATCGGGTACGACGGTGTTTTTGTGGCGTTGTAACTCGCTGTAGGTGACCAGCAGGCTGACGGCCAGGATGCCCACCGCCACCCACACCAGCCACTGCGCGCCCGGTGACATCAGGGCAAGCGCGATCAGGACCAGAAGGCCCAGAACCAGAGGCAGAAAGATGCGCTTGCGGGGTTGCGCCGCCATATATGTCGGCTCCTGATATTGTGGCGCCCATAAGACCCCGGCGTGCGTTAACAACCTGTTATCCATCAAAGGTCTCCACCCCGGTTTTTTATGGGCAGGACCTAAGCTGATTTGAAGACAGAGGCGTGACAGGCTGGTTAAAAAGCCGGATGGTTTTTTAGGGCCGGGTCTGGCCGCTGCCGCGCACCACGTATTTGAAGGTGGTCAGTTGCTCGGCCCCGACGGGTCCGCGCGCGTGCATCCGGCCCGTGGCAATGCCGATTTCCGCCCCCAGTCCGAATTCCCCCCCGTCGGCAAACTGCGTCGAAGCGTTCCAGATGACGATGGCGGAATCGACTTCGTTGAGGAAGGCTTCGGCGGCTTCCGGGTCTTCGGTGATGATGGCCTCGGTGTGCTCGGTGCCATAGGTGCGGATATGCGCGACCGCTTCGCCAAGACCATTGACCACGCGCACGGCCAGTATCTTGTCGAGATATTCGGTGCGCCAGTCGTCTTCGGTCGCCGCCGTCATCGGTTGGATGGCGCGCGCCGCTTCGTCACCGCGCAGTTCGCAGCCTTTTTCGATCAGGGCCAGAGCGATACGCGGCAACAGGGTTTCGGCCACCGCCTTGTCGATCAGCAGGGTTTCAGTCGCCCCACACACCGAAACGCGGCGCATCTTGGCATTCAGAACGATAGAGACAGCTTTGTCTGCATCGGCCTCGGCGTGGACATAGGTGTGGTTCAGCCCTTCGAGGTGGGCCAGAACCGGCACGCGCGCTTCGGCCTGTACCCGCGCGACCAGTGATTTGCCGCCGCGCGGGATGATCAGATTGACCGCCTCATTCAGACCGCCCAGCAACAGGCCCACAGCGTCCCGATCCGCCGTCGGCACCAGTTGCACGGCGGCGGGCAGATCGGCCTCGGCAAAGGCCTGTTCAAAGGCGACGAAGATGGCTTTGGCCGAGTTCAGCGCTTCGGACCCGGTGCGCAGGATGGCCCCGTTGGAGGAGCGGATACACAGGGCCGCCGCATCGGCGGTCACGTTCGGGCGCGATTCATAGATGATGCCGATAACGCCAATGGGGGTGGACACGCGAGCAATATCGAGCCCGTTCGGGCGCTCCCAGCGCGCCAGTTCCTTACCCACGGGGTCGGGCAGGGCCGCCACCTCTTCGAGGCCCTTGGCCATAGCCTCTACGCGATCCGGGTTGAGTACCAGACGCTCGACCATTGCGCTGGACAGACCCTTCTGTGAGGCAGCCTCCACATCGGCCGCATTGGCGTTCAGAATAGCGTCCCGCTGGGCGCGTATGTGTTTCGCTGCGCTGAGGATCAGTTGCGTGCGCGCCTGCGGCCCCGCCAGACGCAGCGCCTCAGCCCCCGCCTTGGCCTTGGCGGCCAGATCGGTCATCAGTTGGGTCAGATTGTCAGCGGTGTCCATGCCGTTTCCCGTATTTGTCAGTTCTATGAGCGCTTTAGCACTACGGCAAAGCTGTTGTTCTGCGTTGATCTTAAAGCCTGCCCGTAACTTTCGAGATCAAAACCCGGTAAAGCCGTGAGCGTGCCAACCCAATACACTATGCCTTCCGCTTTCGAGGGCAATGTGAGATCACCACCCGTATAGACGATATGGTAAAAAAGATCGTCTTTCCAAGGCCCTTGATTGGTCCTGATCATCGTGACCGCTTCAATATCAGACCAGCGGACGGTGGCTTTCTCCAAGCCTTCGGTTAATACCTTGAAGCCCTCTTCGGCTGAAACAATCACAATCGGATGCGGCGGCTTCTCCTTGCGGCTTCGAGCGAAGCTCATCCGGATCATGAAGACCAGCATCAGCGTTAAAAGCAGCCATCCCCCCCATTTAAAAATGAAAGCGAGCGAAGGCCATCGTGCAAACAGTTCCCCCCAATCCATCGCTCACACCATCACCAGATCGTCTCGGTGGATCACCTCATCACCTGAGGTGTATCCAAGTATCGTCTCAATGTCCTTGCTCGCTCTGCCCTTGATGGCAGCAATGTCGTCCGAGCTGTAGGCCGCGATACCGCGCGCCAGTTCGCGCCCATCGTGCAGGACCGACACGCTATCGCCCTTGTCAAACAGGCCCGCGACGGAGCTGATGCCCGACGGCAGTAGCGATTTACCTGAAGCGAGCGCCCTTGCGGCTCCGGCGTCGATATGGATTTGCCCCGCCGGCACCACCGTCCCGGCGATCCATGCCTTATAAGCCGCTCCCGATGAGCCTTGCGCGGCAAACAGGGTGTAGCGTGCGCCCTGCCCCAAGGCCGACAAGGGCCGCAGGGCCTGACCATTCATGATGGTGGTCGAACAGCCCGCCGCCCCGGCGATGCGCGCGGCGGCGATCTTGGTCGCCATGCCGCCCGTGCCAACACCGGCAGCGGCGTTTGCCCCCCCGGCCATGGCTTCGATATCCGGCGTGATGGTTTCGACTACAGCAATATGTTCCGCTGAGGGATTATTGCGCGGATCGGCGGTATAAAGCCCGTCAATATCCGACAGCAGCACCAGCGCCTCAGACCGCACCAGCATGGCCGCCCGCGCCGCCAGCCGGTCATTGTCGCCATAGCGGATTTCTTCGGTGGCCACGGTGTCGTTCTCATTGACGATCGGCACGACGCCCAGCTTGAGCAGGGTGTCCGCCGTTTCGCGCGCATTGAGCCAGCGCCGGCGACGTTCAGTGTCCTCGCGCGTCAGCAGGACCTGTGCGACCTTGATGCCGTGTTCGGAAAACACCTCGTCCCATGCGCGCATCAGGATGGGCTGACCGGCCGCCGCCGCCGCCTGCTTACGATCCAGCGGTAATTGGCGCGTGGTGAGCCCCAGATAACGCCGCCCCAGGGCACCTGCCCCGGAGGAGACGATCATCACCTCCACACCGGCCTTACGCAGCCGCGCCACGTCTTCGGCCAGACCGCGCATCCACAGCGTGTTGGCCGCACCGGTTTGCGGATTAACGATAAGGGCCGAGCCGACCTTCAGCGTCACGCGCTTCGCCTGCGCGATATGCGCCGGAAAGTCCGATTTTATGGCCGCGACCGTCATGGAAAGTCTTTTCTCAGGCGTCTGAAAATGATAGGCCCGCCGCGAGTGTTTTATCGCGGGCGAAACCCTTGCGCCTATTAGCGGACAATCCCTTCGCGAAGCAAGAAGGGTTTGAATGCTTTTAAGAAATGGTAACAAAATGAACTATATCGGCACGCGCGGTTTCAAAGATCAACGCAGCTTTGCGGGCGCTCTGCTCGACGGTCTGGCCCCCGATGGCGGGCTCTATGTACCGCAGGCGTGGCCGACCCCGGATTTCGACCTGTCCGCCGCCTCGAATGGCGGCTATGCCGACCTGACGGTGAAACTGCTCAGGCTGTTTGGCGTCGGCGTTCTGGGTGATCAGGCGGTCAAGGCGGCGGCTCAGCGCACCGAAGACGCTTTTCTGCGCGATGGGGCCGTGCCTCTGACGCGACTGGAAGACGATCTTTATCTGCTCGAACTGTACCACGGCCCGACCCACGCCTTCAAAGACATGGCCATGCAGATGATGGCCCCGCTGACCGATGCAGCCCTGTCGCAACGCGGCGAAAAGCTCACCCTGGTGACCGCCACCTCCGGCGATACGGGTGCCGCCGCCGTGCGCGCCTTTGCGGGGTCTGAGCACGTCAAACTGATCGTCTTCCATCCGCTGGGCCGCGTCTCGCCCGTTCAACGCCTTCAGATGACAACGGTTCAGGCCGATAACGTGCTGAATGTCGGGGTGAAGGGCGATTTCGACGACTGCCAGAAGATCGTCAAGGCGCTGCTGTCTGAGCCGTCTTTGAAGGCTCAGGGTCTGATCTCTTCGGTCAATTCGATCAACTGGGGCCGCCTCTTGGGGCAGGTCCCCTACTATCTGGCCGCCGCAGCCCATTCGGGCCTGACCAAGCCGGAATTTGTCGTGCCAACCGGTAATTTCGGCGACGCCTTTGCCGGCTGGGTGGCGCGCCAGATCGGCGGCAATGTCGGTCATCTGCACGCCGCCGTGAACCGCAACGACGCCCTCAATCAGGCCATCAATAATGGTCGCTATGTGCGCCGTCAGGCGGTTGAAAC
>NZ_JAIWNX010000181.1 GCF_020217185.1 Asticcacaulis sp. | reverse complement strand
CGCCTCCGTCTCGATGGACGTGCAGGCGCCGTCAAACTTTGAACGGCTGGTCTTTGAGGCTTCCGGCCGTGACGCGGACGCAACGCGCGATCTGTTCGATGCCTTTGGGCAATCGGGTGAGGTGGCGCTTTCCGCTCCTCTGCAAGAGGCCCTGAAATCTGAAGTTTCGGCCTCGACCGTCTCCGAAGAACAGACCAGGGCCACCATCAAGCAGGCCTATGAGCGCTGGGGTCAGGTGATCTGCCCACACACCGCCGTGGCGCTTTCGGCGGCCCTGACCCGCCGCGAAACCGGCGAGGCCACGGGCGGACAGATCGTTCTGTCCACGGCACACGCGGCCAAGTTCCCAGCCTTTGTGACCGAGGCGCTGGGCTTTGAGCCCAAGGCCCCTGACGCCATCACCGATCTCTATGGTCTGACGGAAACCCTGACCGAAATGCCCGCCGACGTCGCCGCAGCCGTGACAACGGTGAAGGCCTTTATCGAGTGGATCGATTAGCTTCAATTTTCAGGGGCTGACACCCGGTAGCCTCTGGCGCGCAGCTTTTCGAGCACGCCGCCCTTGCGCAACAACTGGCCTAAGGGCAGGACGGCTACCGTTTTGCCGGGTTTGTTCAGGGCGTCACTGACCGCACTAACGGAGTCGGTAATGCTGCGATTGAGCGTCGCCGTGGCGGTGGGCGATCCCGACAGGCATTTCATCAGGACCGAGCCCTGATAGAGGCTGCGCAGCGTCGGAATATCGCCTACAGACCAGGCCTGAGCGGCGCGCGGTGCCCGATCCATATCGAAGTCGATATCGTCCAGCGTATAGCGCAGACAGGCTTCGCTCGCCTCTTCGCTCATGGCATTGACCGCCTTGAACAAGGGCCCGCTGTCGTAACGCCCGGCCGCGCGCGCCGACACGCCGGCCGTGCGCGCCAGACGCCTGATCGTCGTCAGGGGCTCGTTCTCACTGAGGCCATATTTTTGCAGCACCTCACGGCGCAACCGCGCCCCGGCCCAGACCGGTTTGTCTTTGGCAAAATCTCTGGTGGAGACACCTGCCCGGCGCGCCGTGGCCTCATAACGGGCATAGAGATCAGCGGTCAGAGCGTCTTTCAGCCGACCGCCATCCGGCAAACCCTTGTTGCGCATCAGGGACCATACGTCGCCGGGGCCCGTGCTGTTGTCCGGTGGCGTGATCAGGCCATTGGCCCCGCGCAGGGCATTTTCTATACGCGTCGTCTTCCACACCTGCTTTTTAGGAAACACCGGCAGCACGCCGATAATGATGACCTGACTGTCGTCATCCGACACGCGCCACAAGGCCGGACCGACCGCCGCCCTGCCCCGCACCACGACCTCATCCGCCCAATCCTCCTGCGCCGAGGCGGTAACAGGTAGCAGAACAACACACAGGCTGAGCAGGAAAAGACGAAAGACTTTCATACGTCGAATTGTGGCGCGATTTGGCAACAGTTTTGTAACGGTTAAGTCACGGACCCTGCACCGGTTAACGGGAGCAAACGATAACCCCGCCTCAGTTTGAACTGAGACGGGGTCACATACACCCAATTCCGGACGCAGGGGTGAGCCCGGCTACTTCACGCCCAGCTTCTTTTGCAGGTCCGACGATGAGGTCGTGTACTGGAAGCGCAGCTTCTTGTCCGGGAAGACGTAGCGGAAGACGGCCTGCGCCGCCAGAGCGCCTTCGTGGAAGCCCGACAGGATGAGCTTCAGCTTGCCCGGATAGTAGTTGATGTCGCCGATGGCAAAGATTTGCGGCGTCGAAGTTTCGAACTTTTCCGTATCCACCGGGATCAGGTTTTCGTGCAGGTTAAGGCCAAATTCCGCCACGGGCCCCAGCTTCATGGTCAGGCCGAAGAAGGGCAGGAAGGTATCGGCGTCGATGTGGATTTCCTTACCATCATTGTCTTCGATGGTGACGCCGGTCAGCTTGTGGCCCGTTTCCCCGGACAGGGCTGTGGCCTGACCGATGATCAGGTCCATCTTGCCCTCTTCGACCAGCTTGCGCATCTGCGCCACGCTGTGCGGAGCGGCGCGGAAGTCGTCGCGGCGATGCATCAGGGTCACGCGCTCGGCAATGGGTTGCAGGTTGAGCGTCCAGTCGAGCGCCGAATCCCCGCCGCCTGAAATGACAATGCGCTTGCCACGGAAGGCTTCCATCTTGCGCACGGCGTAGTGCACGCCAATACCCGCGCCAATGTTTTCAAAGCCATCAATGCCGGGGATGGGCGGCTTTTTGGGCTGGAACGAGCCACCGCCGGCGGCGATCAGGATACAGCGCGCGATGACCGACGTGCCCTGATCGGTTGTCACCTTCCACTTGGTCGTGCCGTCATCCTGCTCAAGCTTTTCGACGGCCACAGCCATTTCACCGAGGTGATATTTGGCCCCAAACGGCGCGATCTGTTCCAGCAGACGATCGGTGATTTCCTGACCGGTGATGATCGGCCAAGCGGGGATGTCGTAGATAGGCTTTTCCGGATAAAGCTCGGCGCACTGACCGCCCACCTTGTCGAGAATGTCGATCAGGTGCGCCTTGATATCGAGCAGGCCCAGTTCGAACACGGCGAACAGGCCCACCGGGCCCGCGCCGATGATCACGGCATCGGTTTCCCAGGCCTGACCGGCTTCGAGGACTTCGATAGCGGGGGACGGGTGCGCGTCACTCATTTTTGTCTCCGGAACGCAAAGATTAGATTTGTTAAACGATGGATGCGCTATATAGAGCGCTGGGTTTAGATTGGATAGTTTTCAATGTCGCGTGACCGTCTGCCGCCGCTGTCGGCGCTTCGGGTGTTCGAAGCCGCCGCGCGCCACGAAAGTTTCAAGCACGCCGCCGAGGAGTTGTTCGTTACACCCGGTGCCGTCTCTCAGCAAATCCGTCTGCTGGAAGAGCATGTCGGTGTCGAGCTGTTTGTGCGCGACGGCCGCCGTGTGGTGCTGAGCGACGCCGGTAAGGCCTCCTCGATCATCCTCAAAGAAGCCTTTGAAAAGATGTTTGAAGCGACGCGCATCATGCGTCAGACGCAGCAGAAGGGCCGCGTCACCGTGTCGGTGGCCCCCAGCTTCGCGGCCAAATGGCTGATGCCGCGTCTGGGTGATTTTTCGGCCGCCAATCCGGACATCGACGTGTGGGTGTCGGCCGACATGGCCCCGACCGATTTTGCGGTCTCGGATATTGATCTGGCCATCCGCTATGGCACCGGCAATTATAACGGGCTGAATGTCGAGCACCTGCTCGAAGAAGCGGTCCTGCCCGTCTGCTCGCCCGCCTTGTATGAGGCGGCGCCGATCCGCAAGCCCGCGGACCTGGCGCACCACACGCTGTTGCACGATGTTTCCTCTGACCTCGATCCGTCCGATCCCGACTGGGCCATGTGGCTCAAGGCGCACGGTGCCGATGAGATCGACGCCTCGCGTGGGCCGCGCTTCAACCAAAGCCATATGGTGATCGAGGCCGCCGTCGCCGGACGCGGCGTGGCTCTGGCCAAGCGCACCATTGCCGAGGCCGATCTGCGCGCCGGTCGTCTGCGCGGCCTGTTCAACGAAAAAGATGCGCCGGTCAGCTTCGGCTATCATCTGGTGTGGCCGCAAACGCGCGAACCGTCGATGGCGCAGGTGCGCTTCATGGACTGGCTGCGGGCGCAGGCGCGTGATCTGGGCCACGCCTCCGCTCAGCCGCAGGACAGACCGGTCTTTGCCGCGCAGGGAATCTAAATCCCTCCGGTTCACCCCTCGCTCCACGGCGGGACGGGCAGGCCTTTGGATTTCAGGAATTCGGCGTTGAAAATCTTCGAGGCGTAGCGGTTGCCATAGTCGCACAGGACGGTGACGATGGTCTTGCCCGGCCCCATCGCCTTGGCCATCTTGATCGCGCCGGCGACATTGAGCGCCGCCGAACCGCCGACCAGCAGGCCTTCGTAGCGGTCAAGATCATAAAGCACCGGCAGCCACTCTTCGTCAGCCACCTGACAGGTGAAGTCCGGCGTCAAACCTTCCAGATTGGCGGTGATGCGTCCCTGACCGATGCCTTCGGTGATCGAGGTGCCTTCGGATTTCAGTTCGCCCGTCGTGTAGTAGCTGAACAGGGCCGCGCCGAACGGATCAGCCAGACCGATCTGTATCGCCGGATTGAACGCGCGCAGCCCCAGCGCCATGCCGGCCAGCGTGCCGCCGGACCCGACTGAGCAGATAAAGCCGTCGATCTTGCCGTCGGTCTGCGCCCAGACTTCGGGAGCGGTACCGTCGATATGGGCCTGACGATTGGCCACATTGTCAAACTGGTTGGCCCAGATGGCCCCGCCCGGTTCGCTCTTCGCCAGTTCTTCGGCCAGACGCCCGGAATAGCGGACATAGTTGTCCGGATTGGAATAGGGGACGGCATCGACCTCGATGAGCTTCGCCCCCAACATGCGGATGGCGTCCTTCTTTTCCTGCGCCTGCGTGCGCGGAATGACGATGACGGCCTTATACCCCAGCGCATTGGCCACCATGGCCAGACCGATACCGGTATTGCCCGCCGTGCCTTCGACAATCGTGCCGCCGGGCTTCAGCAGGCCCTTCGCCTCGGCATCCCGGATGATCCACAGAGCGGCGCGGTCTTTGATCGACTGCCCCGGATTGAGGAATTCCGCCTTGCCATAGATGTCGCAACCGGTCTCTTCCGACGCGCGTTTGAGGCGGATCAGCGGCGTATTGCCGACAAGGTCGAGTACGGAAGAAACGGTCCTGGCCACGAAACAACTCCTGTTTTCGCCTTTGCGCCTATGAGATTTAGTCGCCAATCCCAAGCGATAGATTCTTACCGGCGGGTTTAGCGCGACTTACAGATCGGCGCGGCCCCTTATAGGGCAAGGCTTTGAGGATGGTCAATCTTCGGACCACGACGCGAATGACGCAGGGCCCTATATGAACGGCCCTATTGTCGAAAGGGCGTCGCATTGCGTATAGGCTTGTCCCCTCGCCTGAGCATCAGAGCGAGACAAGACTTTAGAGGCATTCGGGCACATGGCCGTTTTCACCAAGGTATCTCTGGAAGAGGCCCGCGCCTATCTGAGCCGCTATGAGATCGGCGACCTGATCCATCTGGAAGGCATCGAAGAGGGCGTTTCCAATACCAATTTCAAGGTCGAAACGACGACCGGCCTCTATGCCCTGACCCTGTTTGAGGCCGCGACGCCCGAAAAAGACCTGCCCTATTTCATGGACTACACCCTGCATCTGGACCGCAAGGGCTATCCGGCGCCGGGGCCAGCCATCATGACAGACGGGACGACGGTCGGTCGCATCAATGGCAAGCCGTGCGCCCTGATCAAGTGGCTGCCCGGTCGCTGGCCGCGCAATCCGGATACGCGGCACGCTACCTCGGCCGGTCGATATCTGGCCAAACTGCACGCCGCAGGAGCGGATTTCCCCCAGACCCGCGAAAACAGCATGGGCATTGCGCACTGGGATGCCCTGATCAGCCGTTGCGAACCACGGGCTGCGCAATCGGCGCGTGCCGAAGCCGTGCTGGCCGATTTCCGCGACGAAGTGGCGTGGCTGAAAGCGCGCTGGCCCTCCGATCTGCCGTCGGGGGCTATCCATGCCGACTATTTCACCGACAATGTGCTGATGGACGATGAGGGGCAGGTCACAGGCGTGATCGACTACTACTACGCCTGCACCGACTTCTACGCCTATGATCTGGCCGTGGCGCTGAACGCCTGGGGCTTTACACCGGGCGGCCAGCCCCTGCCCGACATGATCTCCGCTTTTGTTAATGGCTATCACGATGAGCGCCCGCTGTCAGAGGCCGAAGTCGCGGCCCTGCCGCTATTCGCGCGCGGGTCTGCCGTACGCTTCACCCTGACGCGGCTCTATGACCTGCTGAACCATGATCCCTCTTGGGTGGTCAAACCGAAGGACCCGGAAGCCTTTTACCGGAGGCTGGACTATCACCGTGCCCTCGCTTCAGGGCAGGCCTATTTCTGAGTGTTGACGCCCTCATGAAGGCGTGAGACCACTGACTGGTGCCGGGTGAACCGGAAGGGTGGGAGACCGTCGCCATGGTACTGAGTATGCTGGCCGCGCTGATTTTGGCCTCAACCCCGGCTAAACCCGTCGCCAACATCCCGCCTCCCCTGACCCATGGCGTCTTTATCGACAAGGGGGCCTGTCCCGGAGAAGCCTGCGCCTTGTCGGGGAAGTTGCAGTGGACGCGGCCCGTCCCGGTCTATGATCGCCCCACTCCCAAGGCGCGCAAGATTGGCTCGCTGCGCGCCAATGAATGGGCGGACGTCGTCGAGCGGGAGTTCCATTTCGCTCCCCTGCGCGGTGTCGTGGTCGAACCCAACAGCCAAGCCAACGAACTTGCCAAGGGTGATGTTGTTTACATCATTGGCTATCAGGGAGAGGGTTGGCTGGAACTGTGGCGGTCCGGGCAGCGCCTGGGCTGGGCTGAGTCTGACATAGAGCCCGGCCTTGCCGAAATCGCCTGGGACCCGGTTTCACAAAACCGCCCTGAGCCGGTCATGTGGATCAAAATCAAGCGCGCCAAAGGTACCACGGGCTGGGTCAATGACCTGACGGGCGTGCGTTGTGCGGGCATGATCCGTGATGACGGTTGTCCGCCGCTGCCGTAGGTGGGCTTTATCACTGCCCACCAGAGGCCAGCGCGTTTCAAGAAGCCGCTTTCCCCACCTGATTTTCAAAACCACCTGTAAGGCTTTCTCTTTTCTTTCCGGGTGCAAGGCGTATATGTAAACCGTGCGCTTCGACGATCGTTTTCTGGAAGAACTGAAATCCCGCTTGCGGCCGTCTGAGGTCATTGGCAAGGCGGTCAAGCTGCGCCGCAATGGCCGCGAATGGGTCGGCCTGTCGCCGTTTTCCAAGGAAAAAACACCTTCCTTCTACGTCAATGACGAGAAGGGGTTCTTCCATGACTTTTCCTCCGGCAAGCACGGCGACATCATCTCCTTCCTTCAGGAGACGGAGCGTCTGAGCTTTGTCGAAGCGGTCGAACGGCTGGCCAGCGAAGCCGGCATGGCCCTGCCGGTGCAGACGCCGCAGGCGGCGCAGGCCGAACAGAAACGACAATCGCTGAACGACTGGATGGAACTGGCGGCCCGCTGGTTTGCTGCCCGCCTGCACGAC
The DNA here is from genome assembly GCF_020217185.1 of Asticcacaulis sp. Taxonomy (GTDB): domain Bacteria; phylum Pseudomonadota; class Alphaproteobacteria; order Caulobacterales; family Caulobacteraceae; genus Asticcacaulis. The sequence continues at coordinate 2,857 of NZ_JAIWNX010000181.1, read as the reverse complement.
AACACGCCGGGGGCCAGGGCCGCGCGTGACTATCTGAAAAAGCGCGGCCTGTCTGATCAGGACGTGGCACATTTCGGTCTGGGCTACGCCCCGAAAGAGCAGACGGCGTTGAAAGACGCGCTGGTGCAGAAAGGCGCCAAGGTTTCCGAACTGGTCGAATGCGGCCTGCTGATCGAGATCCGGCCCTCAAACAGCGAAGCGGTAGGGCAACCTCAAAACTACAAGGCCCCCTATGACCGTTTTCGCAACCGCCTGATGTTCCCCATCGAGGACGCGCGTTCAAAGATCGTCTCGTTCGGCGGGCGGGCGCTCGATCCGGACGAAAAAGCCAAATATCTCAACGGGCCGGAAACCCCGCTGTTCCACAAGGGGTCGCTGCTGTACGGCCTGCCCAAGGCGCTGAAAATCCTCGGCTCCAGCCAGACGGGGCCGGAACTGGTCGTGGTCGAAGGCTATATGGACGTGCTGGCCTGTCAGCGGGCACAGATCGCCGCCGTCGCGCCACTGGGCACCGCCCTGACCGAAGAACAGATCGACATTTTGTGGCGGCGCCATCCGGAGCCTACCCTGTGCTTCGACGGCGACAAGGCCGGGATGCGCGCCGCCAACCGGGCGCTGGACCGCGCCCTGCCCAAGCTCAAGCCGGGCAAGTCGTTCAAGGTCTGCCTGATCACCGGCGGCAAGGACCCGGACGACGTGTTGCGCGAAAAGGGCGCTTTGGCGCTGCGGGAGTCCCTCAGCGAGACCCAGCCCTTTGTCGAGGTGCTGTTCAAACGCGAACTGGAGCTGGAGCCGCTCGATACGCCGGAGCGCAAGGCCGGCCTGCGCAAGCGGTTGCGGGCACTGGCGGCGCAGATCGAGGACAAGGACCTGGCCGACTCCTATCGGCAGGATCTGATGGCGCGCTACGACGCCCTGTTCCAGCGTCAGCCACAAACCTTTCAGCCGGGATTTCAGGCCGGTTTTCAGGGCGCACAGGCCCGCGGGCGCTTTCCGCGCCGCGACGCGCAAGGCCGTCTGATCGAGCCACCGACCATCGCCACGCCGGAAGGTCAACAGGCCGCCCGCGCCCTGTCGAAGGCGCTCGATCCGATGGCGGCGGCACTGGCGCAGGGTCTGCTCGATCATCCCGACTGGATGTTTGACCATATGGAAGCGCTGGAATCCTATGGACTTGGCGATCCGGCGCTTGACGGACTGGTACGCGCTCTGGTCGCTTTAAGTTTTTCCACAAGCCCCCTTGACTCAGGCGCTGTGAACCGCCATCTGCAAAATCAAGGTTTCGGCGCATTGTTGAGCGAGATACAGAAGGCGGCCCTCAGATCGGCCTCGCCAATCCTCGCACAGGACACAACTCTCGCAGATGCGCAGGCCGGCTGGATCAAAGCGTTCAATGCGTTCGCGCGTTTGACGGCCTTGGATCGTGCGTTGAAGGCAGCCCGTGACGACGCTTCGGCAGAATTTGATGCTGAAATTTTCGTCCGGACCAAGCAGGAACGCGACAGTTTGCGCAAAGCCTTGAAAAGCGGACAAATTTTTGAAGCGGAAAGCGACGTCTAGGTTAAGACTTCGTTGATCTTCTTCGTAAATATAGGTTTGGTGCGGCAAAAATGCCGCATCTGGTTCCAAGGTCTCATGACGGCTGCGTCATGGGCGGAGAGATAGATGAGCACAGCGACGGACAAACCCGAAGCCGATACGCCCTCTGACGGCCCCCTTCTCGACCTGACCGATGCCGGCGTCAAGAAATTCATCAAGAATGCGAAGGCCCGCGGCTACGTCACTATGGACGAGCTGAACAAGGTGCTGCCGTCCGAAGAGTTTACTTCGGAGCAGATCGAAGACACCCTGGCCATGCTCACCGAGATGGGCGTGAATGTCGTCGATTCTGAAGAGGAAGCGACGGAGGGCGGCGAAATCGCGGTCCGCGAGGAAACGGGCGGCGTGGTCGTCGCCGAAAAGACCTCGTCCTACGACCGCACCGATGACCCTGTGCGCATGTATTTGCGCGAAATGGGCTCAGTCGAGCTTCTGTCGCGCGAAGGCGAAATCGCCATCGCCAAGCGCATCGAAGCCGGTCGCGACACCATGATCCGTGGCCTGTGTGAATCGGCCCTGACCTTCGAAGCCATCATGATCTGGCGCGAAGAACTGGAGTCGGGCCGTATCCTGCTGCGCGAAATCATCGACCTCGAAGGCACCTATGGCGGCGGCCCGTCGGAAGGCCCGCCTCCGGGAGCGCTGGATGACGACGCCGAAGAAGAGGACGCCGACGCGCCGATCGCCATGCGCGCGCCTGAGCCCGTCGTAAAAGCCCCTGAGCCGAAGCCGGAACCGAAGCCGGAGCCTAAGGTTGAGGCCAAAAAGCCGGAGCCGAAAAAGAAGGCGGATGGCGACGACGAGGACGAAGACGACTACGTCCCGATGGATGAGGAAGAGAAGAAGCCTCAGCCGGAAGAAGAAGAGGAAGACGATTTCGACGACGGCGCCGGGCCTTCGGTGTCGGCGATGGAATCGGAACTGCGCGAAGGCGTGATGGCGACGCTAGACGCCATTGCCGGTGAGTTTGAAACCTATCGCAGCCTTCAGGAGCGCATTCTGGGCGCGCGCCTCGAAGGGTCGCCCGTCGATCCGGCGGATAAGGTGGCCTATGACGAGGTCACCTCGGCGATCACCCGTCACCTTAAGACGCTGAAGCTCAACAATCAGCGCATCGAAGCGCTGGTCGAACAGCTCTATACGATCAACAAGCGCCTGATGTCGCTGGAAGGCCGCCTGCTGCGTCTGGCCGACTCCTACGGCATTTCCAGACAAGAGTTTTTGCAGAACTACTACCACCGCGAGCTTGATCCTCAGT
>NZ_JAIWNX010000305.1 GCF_020217185.1 Asticcacaulis sp. | reverse complement strand
TCGCTCTAAATTTTTGTTTTGTCGCGATGTTTTTGCGGAAAACCGCTCACACTTTTGGCTTCGCCGAACTCCGTTTCCGCACATCGCTCTAATACCAACGGCCGAAGATGCTGACTGCATCCGGACGTTGAAGACACGAGACTCTCTCGAAAGGCATACCAGGAGTCATTTTCGATGACCCTTGGTATGCGCCCTTTCAGTTCACGCCGCATTTCCCCCTCAGGTTTTGCAGTCCGCATATACAATCCTTTAACCGTGTTTTTACACTTTCACATAACACTCCTCTTTGAATTGTTCGGATGCGTGCCCGCAATTATTAAGAGGGGGAACAATGTTCAGACATATTTCTGTCCGGATACGGATTATCGCTGCCTTTTCGGTTGTCCTTGCCTGCACGCTGGGACTGGGTCTGTTTGCCATCAACCGTCTGGCCACCGTCAACGCGTCCCTTAATGATCTTGCCACCCACTGGCTGCCGGCCTCTCATGGTCTGGGCGAAGCCGGTCAGAGTTTTGAACTGGCCCGATTTCGTCAGCTTCAGCTTACGACCGTTCCAGAGTCCGAACGGGCGGAAATTCGCGACAGCGTTAATCAGGAGCTGGCTCAACTGTCGCAAGCCATAGAAGGCAGCACGCGCCACCTGACCAGCCCTGAGGAGCGGGCGCAGTCGGAAAAAATCCGTGCAGAACTGAAAACCTATATGGCCAATAGCGCGCATTATGCCGGGCTGATTGATACCGGTGACATGGCCGCGGCTCAGGCCTATTTCTCGCAAGAGATGCGTACACAGGCCCGCGAACTCCGCAACTATATTCAGGAAGCCCGCGCCTATCAGGTGGAGGCCGGCGACAAGGCCGCCGCTCATGGCATGGAACAGGGCGCGACGGCCCGCACCCTGATCCTGATCGCGCTGGGCGTGACGGCCCTGTGTGCCGCCCTGATCGGCTTCCTGATGATCCGCGCCGTCTCTGTGCCGATCGCGCGCATGTCCGACGTGATGAAGGTTCTGTCCGGTGGTCAGACCGAGGTAAAAGTGCCTCATCTGGGCGAACGCAACGAAATCGGGCAGATGGCTGCGGCCGTCGAAGTGTTCCGCGACGGCCTGATCCGCAACCGCGCGCTGGAAGCCGAAGCGGCCAGGGCTCGCGAAGACGCCGAGCATCAGCGCAGGCAGGCGATGCGCGATCTGGCAGCCGATTTCGAAGGGGCTATTGGCGGCGTGGTCGAAATGGTGTCCTCCGCCGCAACCGAAATGCAGGCGACGGCAGCGCAATTGTCGGCGTCAGCACAGGAATCCTCGGCAAAGGCGCAGTCCGTTTCGGCCGCGGCCGAACAGGCCGGCAGCAGTGTCACCTCCGTAGCCGGATCAGCTGAAGAACTGGGGGCGTCGATCTCTGAAATCAGCCGTCAGGTGCGACACTCGCTCAGCAAGGCGCGCGAAGCGGTGGGCGAGGCCGAAGCCACCTATGCCATCGTCAATGAGTTGTCGGGTGCGGCAGGCCGTATCACCAGCATCGTGGACATGATCTCAAGCATCGCTTCGCAAACCAACCTGCTGGCGCTCAATGCCACCATCGAATCGGCGCGCGCCGGTGAAGCCGGTAAGGGTTTTGCGGTTGTGGCCGCCGAGGTGAAAACGCTCGCTACCCAGACCGCTCACGCGACGACCGAGATCAATCAGCAGATCGCGGGTATTCAGGCGACCACCGAACAGGCGGTGCGCGCCATCGAAAACATCTCGCAGACTATTCGCATCATCAACGAATCCTCAGCCACCATCGCCGCCGCGGTCGAGCAGCAGGGTGCCGCCACCAGCGAGATCGTATTGTCCGTAACTCAGGCGTCCACTGGCGCGATTGAGGTGACGCAAAACATCACGGGCGTCGCCCGCATGGCCGAAGAAACCGGCACAGGCGCGTCTCAGGTGCTCAGCGCTTCATCCGAACTGGCGCAACAGGCGGCGAAATTGCAGGCGCAGGTCAACGGCTTCCTGGCGCAGGTGCGCGCCGCCTGATCCGGTTTGGTGCCTATGCCGCCAGACCGGCCTCCACCAGCAGGGGTTTGAGCCGCACCAGCGCCGCCGGGTCTTCCATCAGGCTGGCGCGCACATCGGGGGCGCGCAACTGCTTCATGATCTCAGCCTTGGCCAGTTCGCTGAGTGCGCCCAGCGGCCCCGACTGCCCGGTGGCCAGCCCCAGCAGGGCGGCCATGCGCTGAAGTGGTGACTTGGAGCCTTTTAGGATTTGCGGCAAAAGCTGCACATCCCCGGCAATCTGCGCGCCGATCTGCCCCAGTCGCGTATGAGCGGCTTCGGTATCGCTTTCCCCCAACGCCGCCTTGGTGATGCGGCGTTGCAGCAGGGCCAGCAACTGAAGCCGCTGCGCCGCCGGGCGTTTGGGATCACGCAGGTCGGTTTCAAAGCGATGCGCCGTCAGGGCCGACAACAGCCAGCGCGCCGCCTGTTTTTTATTGGCCGCCCCGACCACGTTCTCGCACAGCCACAACAGGCGCTCGATCTCTTCGAGGCAGTGCGGCGCGCCGCGCGTCAGGCCTTCGACAAAAGCACTCGACACCAGCATTTTGGAGCGTTCGATAAAGGCGTCGGAAATGTCTTCGCGCTCGACCTGCTGCTGGCTGCCGGCCGTGAGCGCCAGCGCCATGGCGCGCAGAAGGTCGATTTCGCCCACTGGATTGTCCGGCATCAGCCGCTTTACGCCGCGCAGTTCGCCCAGCACATTGCGAAAGGCCTGAAGGCGCAGGTCGCGGAAATGGCCGTCGCGGATCAGGCGCGCAAACTCTTCGAGGTGGGCGGGCGGTGGCGGTAAGGCGCGCCCAATGCCCGTATCGACCTGACTGAGGCGTTCGATGGCTTCACCGCTGACCATATGGGTCAGAAAAGCCAGACCTTGCCCCAGAGTGATATCGCTGCCCAGCATTTCGGCCAGTCCGCCCTTGCGCGCAAACAGCTCGACGATGGGCGTTTCAATGACATCGAGCGCCCATTTCAGCTCCGGCTTGCTGACGATGGCGGCCGCGATACGCGTCAGCGGCATCAGCTTGCGTCCGGCACTGCGGTCCGCGCCCATCAGCTTCGCCACCGCGCCGCCAAACGCGTAGCCGCGCTCAGGTGATTGCCCGATACGCGCAACCTGAGCCGCGATATCGCCGCTGAGGTCGATGTCACCGAATACCTTTTTGCGGCCGTCGCCGATGACGCGGTTGATGGCCCTGTCCGTCAGATTGGTCCAGCGGCGCATGATCTCGTGGATCGAGGCCCCCGTTTCCTCGGATTCAGGGATGGCGACCTTCTGGATGGCGTGGGTCAGGTCATTGGTCGAAACGTCGAGCCGCTCACACAGGACGGGGCTGTGCAGCAGTTCGAACACGGTGGCCCCCTGACGGCGCAGCCAGTCTTCGAGCACGCGGGCAATGGTTTCGCGGGCGTGGCGGCTATAGAGGTCCTGCGGCGAGGTACAGACAGGCTCGGCACTGCTGGCCACCTTGGGCTTGCTGCGTGTTTCCGGCAGCCCCTCAGTCAGCACGGTATAGGTGCGAAATTCCCCGGTATCGTCGGAAAAGACTTCCTTGGTCACCTTGATGGCGGCGGCGCGACGGGCGTTCAGCAGCTCACGCGCCTGCGCGATGGCGGCGTCTCGGTCTTCCAGCGCGTTTTGCAGCACCCAGCCCGATTGCGGCGTCTTGCGCGAAAAGATTTCGTAGTGGATCTGACCGGCCATAAAGCCTCAAGCGTGACGTCAATAATTGGCTCTTTATGACCCGCGTGTCACAAACCCTGCCATTCACGTCGAAATATGGACGAATCCTGTTAAATTAACGTTGAAGGGGCGTTCGGGCCTGATTATCACCCCGGAGCGGCCTATATTTGGTCAATAATTGAGTGTTTTGGCGTAAACGGCGTTATATGGTGCGCCACAGGTAAGACAACCGGAGGGCTTATGGCCAGAATTACCCTTGTCGATGATGACGAAAACATTGTCACCAGCGTTTCGCTGGCGCTGGAAAGCGGCGGACATACGGTGCAGGCCTATCACGACGGCGCGACCGGTCTGGCTGCACTGGAAAAGGACCCGCCCGATCTGGCCATCCTTGATGTGAAGATGCCGCGCATGGACGGTATGGAGGTGCTGCGTCGCCTGCGTATGAATTCCAACCTGCCGGTGATCATCCTGACGTCGAAGGACGATGAGATCGACGAAGTGCTGGGCTTCAACCTTGGCGCCGACGACTATATGCACAAGCCGTTCTCGCAGCGCCTGCTGCTGGAGCGCGTCAAGGCCGTGCTGCGCCGCGCCGGCGTCGTCGATCAGTCCGAGCCGCCGGAAACGCAGGAAGCGCTGAACGCCAAGTCGCTGAAGCGTGGCAAGCTGGTCATGGACGCCGCCCGCCACGAATGCACCTGGGACGGCAAGCCGGTGCGCCTGACCGTCACCGAATTCCTGCTGCTGCACGCCTTGGCGCAGCGTCCGGGCTTCGTCAAAAGCCGCGACAACCTGATGGACGCCGCCTATGACGATCAGGTCTATGTCGATGACCGCACGATCGACAGCCACATCAAGCGCATGCGCAAGAAGTTCCGGCTGGTTGATCAGGAGTTCGACTCCATCGAAACCCTTTATGGCGTAGGCTATCGCTACCGCGAAGTGTAACCCATGCCGTTTGCCCGCTTCCCTTATACCTCCCCGGCCTGGCCGGGGAGGGGTGCCGCACGGGCCGCCACTGGCGGAGATCTGCGGCGATGGGGGCGCTTGTTGAGCCCACCTCCCCAATCCTATGGGGAGGCATAGACTATGCCCGGCACCGAAACCCCGCAGCGTCGCCTTCTGCCGCCCTTTGCGCGCATCGGTTTTTTCCGGGCGCGGCTGGGGCGGCTGATTCTGCTGCTCAATCTGGCCGGGCTGCTGGTGCTGATCACCGGTGCGCTGGTGCTCAATGAATTCCGTCAGGGCCTGATCGACAACCGCAAGGAGTCGCTGATGGCGCAGGCGGAGACCATGGGCGAGATCATCGCCGAGGTCGCCACTGCCGGTGACCCTGAGCCCTATCTGGAGCCGCAATACGCCGTGCTGGTGCTGGGCCGCTTCATCCCCGCAGAGCAGCGCGCCCGCCTGTTCGATGCCAAAGGGCACGTCCTCACCGACTCCTATTCCGTCTCCGAACAGATTGATGTGCGCAGCCTGCCGCCGGTCGAGGACACCCTCCCCGATACCGAGCGGCGCAAGGCGCGCAACCTGCGGCAGGAAAAGGCGCGTGAGGCGCTGGACGCCGAGGTCAGACAGGCCCTGAGCGGTGAGCCGGTCGCTTCGGTGCGCTATAACGAAAAGGGCGAAAAGGTCGTTTCCGTCTCGGTACCGCTGAAGCGCGTCAAGGCCATACTGGGCGTGCTGACCATCGAAGCCGGTGATGTGGACACCATCGTCGCGGCGCAGCGCTGGGCCATGCTGCCCTTTATTCTGGTGGCGCTGGGCGTCAGCCTGTTTTCGTCGCTGCTGCTACACTGGCTGGTCAGCCGGCCCATCCACCGCCTGTCCGACGCCGCCGATGCCGTGCGGATGCAGAAGGCGCGCACCTTCTCCCTGCCCGATCTGGAGTCGCGCCACGATGAGGTGGGGATTCTGGCTCGCTCGCTGCAATCCATGACCGAAGCGCTGCAAAAGCGCATGGACGATATCGACCGCTTCGCCGCCGACGTGTCGCATGAGATCAAGAACCCCCTGACCTCGATCCGCAGCGCGCTGGAAACGCTTAGCCTGGTGAAGGATGAGGCCGCCAAGGCGCGCCTGATGGCCGTCATCCAGCAGGATGTGCGCCGCGCCGACCGGCTGATCACCGACATTTCCAACGCCTCACGCCTTGATGCCGAACTGGCGCGCGATGTGCCCAAACCCGTCGATGTCGGCGCCCTGCTCGAAGACATTGTCTCCCTCTATCAGCACATGCCCGAGGGGGCGGCGGTCAGTCTGGAGCGCAAACTGACCCCGGCGGCGTCGAAGGTGATGGGCCGCGAAGGGCCGCTGGGGCAGGTCTTCCGCAATGTCATCGACAATGCGCGCTCCTTCTCGCCCGAAGGCGGTACGGTGCGCGTCTGCGTCGCCTATTCCGACGCCGACCCGAAGCGCCCGGTGCACATCGTGATCGAGGACGACGGCCCCGGCATCCCGGCGGAAAATCTGGAGACCATCTTCCAGCGCTTCTATACCTCGCGGCCCAAGGGCACGGATTTCGGGCGTAATTCGGGTCTGGGTCTGTCGATCTCGCGGCAGATTATTGAGGCGCAGGGTGGCCGTATCTGGGCCGAGAACCGCCTGAACGGCGATAACACCATCGCCGGCGCGCGCTTTACCATCACCCTGCCGAACGTGTATCAGTGACCCATCCCTATACCTCCCTGCCTTCGATGGGGAGGTATGATTATCCGGAGCCCGTACTTGTCCCGAATCATCCTCCACGCCACGTCGCTGACCGTGCCCATTCGGGGCCAGTGGCGGGGCGTGCTGCTGATGGGGCCATCGGGCATCGGCAAGAGTGATCTCGCCCTGCGCGCGCTGGAGGCTGGGTTTCAGCTTGTGAGCGACGACTACTCGGTCCTGTGGGCGTCGGGCGATCACATTTTCGCCAGCGCTCCGGACACCATTGCCGGGCGAATGGAGGTGCGCGGTATCGGCATAACGCCGCAGCCCCGTCGCCCCCTGACCCGCGTAAGCCTTTGTGTGCATTGCCAATTATCGCCCCCTGAGCGCCTGCCCGAAGCCGAGTTGACCCCCGTTCTGGGGTATGATTTACCCACCCTCAGGCTTAACCCAAGGGAAGCTTCGACTGTGGCCAAACTGCTCACCCGGCTGCGTCTTCTGTCGTGATCCCACGGATCGCCCTTGGCACCGTCGCATTTTCGTCCTAAATCGAAAGACCTTTTTGCAGTGCAGTGAATTGGGTCTATAATCGGGCTCTTGTGCCGCTCCCCGGACTCCCCCTCCGGGACAATCGGGCGGTCACGTGTAGGGATGACGTCTATATGATCGGACTGGTGATCGTGACCCACGGCGGTCTGGCGGAAGAGTTTGTATCCGCCATGGAACACGTTGTGGGACCGCAGGATCAGGTGACGGCCATCTGTATCGGGCCTGAAGACGACGTGGCTCAGCGCCGTCAGGACATCCTCAAGGCCACCTTTGCCAATGACAGCGGCGACGGTGTGATCCTGCTGACCGACATGTTCGGCGGCACCCCGTCGAATCTGGCCATCTCCGTCATGGAGCAGACCAAGGCCGAGGTGATCGCCGGGCTCAACCTGCCCATGCTGATCAAGCTGGCGACGCTGCGCAAGCTGGAGGCCCTGCCCGATTGCGTGCAGCACGCGCAGGAGGCCGGGCGCAAATACGTCACCGTCGCCTCTTACGTCCTGTCGGGTGACAACTGAGCGTGACCACCCGAATTTGACCACCCGAATTTGACCGCAAGCGGCGGGACGCGCAGGGGGCTCAAAACATTCACAATGGAGGTATCCGGTGAGTGAGGAACCATCCATGACCGCTGCCTTTGCCCTGACCGAAGACCCGCGCTGGCGGGCTGTGACCACCCGCGATGCGACGCAGGACGGCGCTTTTGTCTATGCCGTGAAGACCACCGGCGTCTATTGCCGCTGCACCTGCCCGTCGCGACGGCCAAAGCCTGAGAATGTGCGCTTTTTTGCCACTGGCCCCGAGGCGGAGGCCGCCGGGTTTCGCCCCTGCAAACGCTGCCAGCCCGATCAGGGCGGCCAGCGCGCCCTTCAGGCGCAGCGCATCGCCGAGGCCTGCCGCGAAATCGAAACCGCCGAGGTCGAACCGACCCTGGAAGCGCTGGCCCAGCGGGCGGGCCTAAGTCCCTTTCATTTCCACCGGGTGTTCAAGGCGGCCACCGGTCTGACGCCCAAGGCCTATGCCCGAGCTCATCGCAGTGGCCGGATGCGCGCCGCGCTGAAGACCAGCGGCAGCGTGACCGAAGCCATATACGAGGCCGGGTTCAATGCCCCCAGCCGCTTCTACGCCGATACGGCCCAGGCGCTGGGCATGTCACCGCGCACCTTCCGCAAGGGCGGCGTGGCCGAGGTGATCCGCTTCGCCGTGGGGCAGTCGCGTCTGGGGGCGCTGCTGGTGGCGCGCAGCGAAAAGGGGGTCTGTGCGGTGTTTCTGGGCGACGACCCGGAGGCGCTGGTACGCGACCTTCAGGACGCCTTTCCCAAGGCCGAACTGATCGGTGGGGACGCGGCGTTTGAAGAGACCATGGCGCGTGTGGCCGGGCTGATCGAAGCGCCGCAAACCGCGCTCGACCTGCCGCTCGATATTCGCGGCACCCTGTTCCAGCAGAAGGTGTGGGCCGCGCTTCAGGCCCTGCCCGCCGGCACGCGCGTCTCCTACAGCGAACTGGCCGAACGGGTCGGTTTGCCCGCCGCGGTGCGCGCCGTGGCCTCGGCCTGCGCCGCCAACAAGATCGCCGTGGCCATCCCCTGTCACCGCGTGGTGCGCACAGATGGCAGCCTGTCGGGCTATCGCTGGGGCGTAGAACGCAAGGCGGCGCTGCTGGCGGCGGAACGTTAGGCTCACCGCTTGATTTGTTCTCTTTTTGTGCTATGTTCGCATTACGTTCTAATGACGCTGCGGAACCGCACCATGGAAAACGAGAACATCGAACCCCTGCGCAAGATCATCCATGTGGATATGGATGCCTTCTACGCCTCTGTGGAACAGCGCGATAATCCCGATCTGCGCGGTAAGCCCGTGGCGGTGGGCGGGCTGGAACGCGGCGTCGTGGCGGCGGCCTCGTATGAGGCGCGCAAATACGGCATCCGCTCGGCCATGCCGTCGGTGACGGCGCGACGCAAATGCCCGGACCTGATCTTCGTTAAGCCGCGCTTTGACGCCTACAAAGCCGTATCGAAGCAGATCCGCGAGATTTTCGAGGACTATACGGAGCTGGTGGAACCGCTGTCGCTCGATGAGGCCTATCTTGATGTTACGCACAATCACAAGGCCATCGCCTCGGCGACCCTGATCGCGCAGGAAATCCGGGCACGGATCAAGCTGGCGACCGGGCTGACGGCTTCGGCGGGCGTGTCCTATAACAAGTTTCTGGCCAAGATGGCCTCGGACTATCGCAAGCCGGACGGGCTTTACGTCATCACGCCGCGCATGGGGCCTGAGTTTGTCGAAACCCTGATGGTGGGGCGCTTCCACGGCATCGGCCCGGCCACCGAAGAGAAGATGAACCGGCTGGGCATCCTGACCGGGGCCGATCTCAAGGCGCAGGACCTGGCCTTTCTGCAAAAGCATTTCGGCGTGTCGGGCGACTATTACTACAATATCGCGCGCGGCATCGACCATCGCCGCGTGCAGCCCGACCGGGTGCGCAAGTCGGTGGGGGCGGAAAACACCTTCTTTCAGGACATCTTTTCGCTGGAGGCCGCGCGCGCAGCCCTTTCACCCATCGTGGACAAGGTGTGGCGCTACTGCGATCAGCACGGCACGCGCGGGCGTACTGTGACGCTGAAGGTCAAATATACCGACTTCCAGCAGATCACCCGCAGCCACACGGCAGCCGCTACCGTGCTCAACAAGGACGAACTGGCGCGCCTGTCGGGCGGCCTGCTCGAAAGCGTCTTTCCGATCGCCAAAGGCATCCGTCTGCTGGGCGTCACCCTGTCGTCGCTGGGCGGCACGGAGGCGCAGGCCGAACCTCAGCAATTGTCGCTGGCCATTTAATTAAACGTGGTGGCGATATCCGCACCTTCTTTGAGCGTCAGAGTGACCGGCGTGCGTTCGACCACCTCGGCCAGTCGCGCTCTCTGGGCCTCGTCCAGCGCCCCCGTCAGGGTCAGGACGCGCGTGATTTTTGAGCGTTTGTCGTCCTTGCTGTGGTGCAGTTCCACATCAATAGCCTCCAGCGGCCAGCCCTTGCGCGCGGCATACATACGCAGCGTGATGCAGGTGCAGGCGGCCAGCGAGGCCAGCAGCAAATCGTAGGGGGCAAACCCGGCATTGCCGCCGCCCAGGGCTTCGGGCTCGTCGGCGCTGAGGGTGCGTCCGCCGGTTTCGATGGTGGTGAGAAAGTCTGTGGTGCCGATATGGGCGCGGGCATGGGCCATGAGGGGTCTCCGTTTTGTCGGCAGACTATATGCGCGGGGCGTCCCTTCCTATGGCTATTTTACGGGCACGCACCGCAAATAGACAGCGGCGGTGGGGCGCCAGTAAACCAAAAGAGGCAACGCATGACGACCCTGTATGGCCAAGAGGCCCGCGAACGTATCTGGTCCCTGATCAAGGACACCAAGGTGGCCATGCTGGCGACGCACGCCGCGACCGGCCTGCTGCACGCGCGGCCCATGATGCCGCAGATCCGCCACCCCGAAGACAAGGCCTTTGACGGCGTTCTGTGGTTTTTCACCGGGGCCGATACGGGCAAGATGGCGGAAATCGACGCCAATCCGGCGGCCCTGCTGACCTTTTCTGATCCGAAGGGTCACAACTATGTCGCCCTGAACGGCACGGTGAGCATCAGCCGCGACCCGGCCATTATCGACGAACTGTGGTCGGCGGCGGACAAGGCGTGGTTCCCCGGTGGCAAGGACGATCCCAACCTGCGCCTGCTGCGGTTCGACGCCAGCGAGGCCGAATTCTGGGACAGCCCCGGCCTGATTGCCGCCGGCATCGCCTTCCTTCAGGCCATGGCCACGGGTGAACGCGCCGACCCCGGCGACCACGGCCATGCCGATTTGGACATCCCCGATTTGGCTCCGCACACAGACGATCGGGCCGATCCGCTCGCCTTCACGCCGCGCGATCCGGTGGGTTAAGGGATAAGCAAGGTGCTGCCGGTGGTGGCGCGGCTCTCCAGCGCTTCGTGGGCCGCGCGCGCCTCGGTCAGCGCGAAACGCTGATCAATCCGTACACGGACCTTGCCGTTCAGGATGACCTCAAACAGGTCCGCCGCGGACTCAACAAGCGTTCCCCGGTCGCGGTTATAACCAAACACCGAAGGCCGCGTCAGGAACAGCGAACCCTTCGTATTCAGCACCGAAATATCGACCGGCGGCACGGCACCCGACGACTGTCCGAACGACACCATCAGGCCCAGCGGCTTGAGAACCTCCAGCGATCCGTCAAACGTGTCCCTGCCCACCGAGTCGTACACCACATCGACCTTGCGTCCGTCCGTAATCTCCAGAACGCGGGCGACGAAATCTTCGGTGCGGTAGTTGATCAGATGGTCATAGCCATTCTGGCGCGCCAGTTCGATCTTGGCCTCAGAACCGGCGGTGCCGATCACCGTGGCCCCCAGCGCCCTGGCCCATTGCCCGGCGATCAGCCCGACGCCCCCGGCCGCCGCGTGGAGCAAGACCGTATGTCCCGGCCCGACGCGAAAGGTGCGGCGCAACAGATATTGCGCGGTCAACCCTTTGAGAAAGGCCGCCGCCGCCACTTCGTCGCTGATGCCGTCGGGAATGGGGATCAGCTTGTCGGCAGCGATCAGGCGCGTTTGCGCATAGCCGCCGGGCGTCGCCGAATAGACCACCCGGTCGCCGGGTTCGATAAAATCGACGCCTTTGCCCACGGCTTCAACTATGCCCGCCCCTTCATTGCCCGGCACAAAGGGCAGAGCGGTCTTATAGAGGCCCGAACGGAAATAGGTGTCGATGAAGTTGACGCCGATGGCGGTGTGACGCACGCGCGCCTCACCGGGCCCCGGATCGCCGACCTCGATCTGTTCGACGCTGAGGACCTCCGGTCCGCCGGTCTGATGCACGCGAATGGCTATGGTCATAATCGTTTCTTTCCTCCTCCCTGTTGCGCAGCAATGGGGAGGTGTCAGCGCCATTTATGGCGATGACGGAGGGGGCTGACTCCGAGGCTTCGCCCCCTCCGTCTTTTGTCGCTACGCTCCAAAATCCACCTCCCCACGCCAAGGCGCAGGGAGGAGATTAAACCACCTCGCCGGCGCGGAAAATCAGCGATGATCCCGGTTCGACCGCTGTCCACACCTCATCGTGGGTGAGGGGCTGGGTGGCGATGATGATGACCTTGTCGTCCGGTGTGGTTTCCTGTGCGAAATCGACCTGCATCTCAGCGTCGATCAGGGTGGCACGGCCGAAGGGGGCGCGGCGCTGTATATAGGTCAGTTTCTTTGAGCAACTGGCGTAAAGTGACCGTCCATCGGTCAGCAAGGCATTGAAAACGCCCATCTTACGCAGCTCACCGAACAACCGCTTGACCTCCTTGTCCAGCACGCGGGCCGGCGGATAGTCCATATATTTGCGGACCAGTTGATCGAGTATCCAGCAGAAGGCGTGTTCGGAGTCGGTCGTGCCGATCGGGCGGAAAAAGCTCAGCGGCAGGGCTTTGACGCCTTTGAGCTGGCCATTGTGGGCGAAGGTCCACGCCCGGCCCCACAGTTCGCGGGTGAAGGGGTGGGTGTTTTCCAGCGCCACGCGACCGCGATTGGCCTTGCGCACATGGGCGATGACCGTCTTGGACTTGATGGGGTAGTCACGCACCAGAGCCGCCAGCTCGGACGTCGCCGACGGGTTCGGGTCGTGGAAATTACGACACCCCTTTTGCTCATAGAAGCTGATGCCCCAACCATCGGCGTGCGGACCGGTGGCTCCACCGCGTTTGGCCAGGGCCGTAAAGGAAAAGCGGATGTCGGTGGGCACATTGGCGCTCATGCCCAGAAGTTCGCACATGTCTCAATACCCGAACGTAAGTCTCGTCTCACCTGTAACAGGCGAACGCCCCAACCGGCAAACGAGGCTTTCTATTGCCTTGGGTAAGAAGAGATACGCAACAGGATTGCCCGTTTACACATCCCGGTCTACCAATCGTTCCGGTATTGGCCGCGTTGGGGCCGCTTTGTTTTTTGCAACGCCTCATGTGTTTCCGAAAACCCCTTCACACGTTTCGGCATGAGGCTCTCGATGGAGACTTCTGATGAAACGCACGGCAACAGCCCAATGGCGCGGCGACGGCATGACCGGCACCGGCACGCTCACCACCCAAAGCGGCGCCTTCACGGCCCAGCCCTACAGCTTCAAAACCCGCTTCGGCGATGAAGAGGGTAAGGCCGGGACCAATCCGGAAGAACTGATCGCAGCGGCGCATTCCGGCTGCTTCACCATGGCCCTGTCATTCGCCCTGGCCAAGGCCGGGTTCACGGCGGAACTGCTGGAAACCGAAGCCGTGGTTGAAGTGACGCCCTCCGAAGCGGGCTTTTCCATCACCGCCATCACGCTGAGACTGAAGGCTCAGGTACCGGGTGTGTCGGCCGACCAGTTTGAGGAACTGGCCGCCGGGGCCAAGGCCAACTGTCCCATCTCCAAGGCGCTGGCCTCGGTGCCGATCGCGCTTGAGGCTCAACTGGTCTAAGGCATGGCGTCCCTCCCTGCGTACGGCAGGGAGGGATGCCGAAGTTCATCGACCATTAAAAAAGCCGCCCGGCATTCCGAACGGCTTTTTCGTGTTCTTCGTGGCAAAAACCCTACCAGCTCCCTGTATTGGGCATACTGGCCCACGGTTCCTGCGGGGCCTTGGGTGCCCCCTTTTGCAGCAGTTCGATGCTGATACCATCCGGAGAGCGCACAAAGGCCATATTGCCATCGCGCGGCGGGCGGTTGATCACCACGCCCATATCCATCAGGTGCTGACAGGCGGCGTAGATGTCATCGACCTCATAGGCCAGGTGCCCGAAATTACGCCCGCCCGTATAGTCTTCGACCTTACCGTTTTCGTCGGGCCAGTTATAGGTCAGCTCGACATGCGGCGCGGCGCGGTCGCCACCATTGACGGTCGCTGTGGCCGAATCGAGCGGCGCGGCCAGAAAGACCAGCGTAAAGCGGCCCTTTTCGCTCACCGTGCGGCGCACCTCAAACAGACCCAGACCGCGGCAATAGAAATCGAGCGCCGCGTCCAGATCCTTCACCCGGACCATGGTGTGAAGATAACGCATCAATGATCGCCTTCGGGGCGCGGTGCCGGGCTTTGGTACTCGTGCGCGTGGTCCTTATGCACGAACTTGCGGTCGCAATAGCCGCATTCGACCTCACCATTGGCCCCCAGTTCCAGATAGACCAGCGGGTGACCCAGCGCGCCACCGCCGCCATTGCAGGCGACCTTGTGACCATCGACATAGATGACTTCGGGAGGAGGAACGGTGCTCATAGATATAAGGCCCAGCTAACTCAGGGAGATCAGGGCAAGCCTTACTGAAAGCCGCGCCGCGCGTCAAATGAACAAAGCCCCTCCGCCGAGGTTCAGCGAAGGGGCAGGTGGAAAAGGCGTCATTTGTGTCAGGGGTGACGCCCCTACTCGTACCCGTGGGCCGCCTCATTGATGGTCAGGGTCGGCATACGGGTGAAATCGACCTCGACCGGCTGCGCCAGCCTGAGCTGATAGGTGCGCAGGACGTGTTCAAGGCGACGACGGGTTTCCTGCGTGGCGGCCGCATCCGCATTGAGGTTCAGCGGCGCGAGGCAGAAGTCGATAATGGCATCAGGACGGGTGTAGGCGTTCATACGGCACTCTCCTTTATTGTGTTCAAACGCCGCATGGCTCCTCGCCCATAGAAGCGTGCTAACGCTTCGCTCTTTGAGCACAAAGTCTCGGGCGGCCAGTCGGCCTTGCCGAAAGAAATGCTGAAGCATTCCTTTCGGAATTACTGCGCGGGTTTTACTATGAAGGGGGTTACTCTGCGGGCTCAGCCTGAAACTGAGCGGTTTCGGTCGAGTCCTTCAGCGCGGTGGTCGAGGACTGACCATTGGTGATGGTCATGGCGATCTTGTCGAAATAGCCGGTGCCGACCTCGCGCTGGTGGCGGGTAGCGGTATAGCCCGCCGCCTCATTGGCGAATTCGCGCTGCTGAAGCTCGGAATAGGCCGCCATGCCGCGGTCGCGGTAACCGGAGGCCAGCTCGAACATGCCGTTATTCAGCGAGTGGAAGCCGGCCAGCGTCACGAACTGGAACTTGTAGCCCATAGCCCCTAACTCGCGCTGGAATTTGGCGATCGTCGCCTCGTCCAGCCTGGCCTTCCAGTTGAAGGACGGCGAACAGTTATAGGCCAGAAGCTTGCCCGGATGGACCCTGTGCACGGCCTCGGCAAAGCGGCGCGCGTCGTCGAGGTCCGGGTGCGAGGTTTCCCACCACAGCAGATCGGCGTATTTGGCATAGGCCAGACCGCGCGCGATACAGTGATCGAGCCCCGTCCCGGCCTTCAGGCGGAAAAAGCCTTCCGGCGTGCGGCTGTCGCGGTCGATGAACGGATGGTCGCGCTCATCAATGTCCGAGGTGATCAGTTGCGCCGACTCGGCATCGGTGCGCGCCACAGTCAGCGTCGGCACGCCCATCACATCGGCCGCCAGACGCGCCGCGATCAGGTTGCGCTCATGCGCCTGGGTCGGGATCAGCACCTTGCCGCCGAGGTGGCCGCACTTCTTTTCCGAAGCCAGTTGATCCTCGAAATGCACGCCCGCCGCCCCGGCCTCGATAAAGGCCTTCATGATCTCAAAGCTGTTGAGCGGCCCGCCAAAACCGGCCTCGGCATCGGCGACGATGGGCGCGAACCAGTCGCGTTTCACGCCACCCTCAGAATGCTCGATCTGATCGGCGCGCTGAAGCGTGCGGTTGATGCGGCGGCACAGTTCCGGGGCGGCATTGGCCGGGTACAGCGACTGATCCGGATACATGGCCGAAGCCGTGTTGGCATCCGCCGCCACCTGCCAGCCAGACAGGTAGATGGCCTTAAGCCCGGCGCGCACCATCTGCATGGCCTGATTGCCGGTGACGGCCCCCAGCGCATTGATAAAGGGCTCCTCGTGCAGGAGCTGCCACAGGCGGTTGGCCCCGCGCTCGGCCAGCGTGTTGCGGACCCACACCGAACCCCGCAACTTTTCGACCTCCTGCGGCGTGTACGGACGGGTAATGCCGTCGAAGCGCCCCTTGGGGGCATTGGGCACCAGTTGCTCGAAAGTGGTCATGACAGGGTCTCCATATCCCGACGCTCAGGCCGGGGGGTGGTGGGATTGAGGCTTTCGCGATGGGCCATCAGGGCGGCCTGACGCGACAGGACGGCCGCCGCGCCGAAGGAGGACGCATAGACGGCCACAAGGTCGAACGGGCTCAGGAACGGTGTGAAGATGGGTGAATTTGTCATAATACGTCTCCTTTCCGGCGGCCGGGCCGCGCTGGTGATGGGACGATTAAGCGCCGAAAATCAGCGAAAAAGTAGAGATTAGCGGGTGAATGCCGCGTCATTTGGCAAAACGCGACCTTGCTCATTTTGTAAATTTGTGACTAAATGACCTTCTCCTCCCTGTGCCGAAGGCATGGGGAGGGGGACCGCCAGCGAAGCGCAGCGGTGGAGGGGGATGACGGCGAAGATGGAACGCGCTGAACATTCTGGCGTTACCCCCCTCCGTCTGCTCACTGCGTTCGCATCCACCTCCCCATCGCTGCCGCGATAGGGAGGAGAGTGAGAGCCATGTCCGAACTTGATCGCAAACTCTTCCTGGGCGGCCGCCTCAAACGCCTGCGGCACGACCTGAACCTGACCCAGACGCGCATGGCCGAAGACCTTGGCGTGTCGCCCTCCTACCTCAATCATCTGGAGCGCAATCAGCGCCCGGTGACGGCGCAGGTGCTGTTGAAGCTGGCCTCGACCTATGATCTCGATATGCGCAGCTTCACCTCGGAGGCCGATCCGTCGGGTGAGGCCGATCTGGCCGAGGTGCTGAGCGATCCGCTGTTCAAGGACCTGCACGCGCCGCGCCGCGAAATCGCCGATCTGGTCGCCGCCTCTCCCACGGTGGCCGAGGCCATGCTGCGGCTGTACCGCGCCTATAAGGAGCGCAAGGTGCGTGAGGTGATCGACCTCAGTTCAGCGGAAATCCTCAACGAACACTCGCCCGCCGACTGGACCCGCGATCAGGTGCAGTCCGCCAATAACCACTTCCCGGACTTCGATGCGCGCGGCGAGGCCTTGTTCGAGGCGCTGGGCGGTGATCCGCACACGCTCGAAGCCGCCGCCGAACGCCGATTGCAAAGTGAATTTGGCATCGGGGTGCGCTTCATGCCCGCCTCGGTCATGCTGATCTATCAGCGGCGCTACGATCCGCACCGGCGCCGTCTGATGCTGTCGGAGACGCTGGCCCCCTCCTCGCGCGTCTTTGCCATCGTCTATCAACTGGCCCTGTCGCTATACGGCGCGGAGCTGAATGCGCGCGTCGAACGCGCCAAGGCCCCGGACCTCGCCTCGGCGCGCCTGTTCAAGATCGCGTTGCTCAACTATCTGACGGCGGCGACCCTGATGCCCTATGGCCGCTTTCACGACGCGGCCGAAGCCTGTGGCTACGATCTGGAGCTTTTACGCGCCCCGTTCGGCGTCAGTTTCGAGCAGGCGGCGCACCGCCTGACCACCCTGTCGCAGCCCGGCCGCCGCGGCGTGCCCTTTTTCATGATGCGGATAGATTCCGCAGGCAATGTCTCCAAACGCTTTGCGGCGGGAAAGTTTCCCTTTTCGCGCTTTGGCGGGGCCTGCCCGCGCTGGAACCTGCATCAGGCCTTTCAGTCGCCGGGCCGCATCCTCACCCAGGTGATCGAGACCCCCGCAAGCCCGAGCGGCGAGCGGTCGCGCTATTTCACGCTGGCGCGCACGCTCGACCGGGGCCTGCGCGGCTGGGACGGCGGGGCCTATAGCGAGCAGGCGCTGGGGCTGGGCTGTGAGCTGAAATACGCCGACAAGCTGGTCTATGCGAAGGGGCTCGACCTCTCAAACCCGGCAGCGGTCGAAACCGGCCCCATGTGCCGGCTGTGTGAGCGGCCCAACTGCCGCGAACGCGCCGCCCCGCCGGTGACCAAGACCCTGTCCGTCGATGAGTGGATCAAGTCGGCCACGGCATTTCCGTTTTAGAGCGATGTGCGGAAACGAAGTTCGGCGAAGCCAAAAGTGTGAGCGGTTTTCCGCAAAAACATCGCGACAAAACAAAAATTTAGAGCGAA